>DAOUGY010000094.1:0-6139 GCA_034428975.1 Anaerolineaceae bacterium
CGGACAAATAGATACCGTTCGCCATGCACGCATGGATCAGGTTGCGCTCGATCAGCACGTTGGAGATGGCATTGTCGTGCGCGCTGTAACCGGTGGCGCCACTGAACTGGATGCCGCCGGTGCTGATCACATTGCCCGTGATGGCGATGTTGTTCACCTGGTTGTCAAAGGAATACATACCCGATTCGACTACCACCTCGATGGTCACGTCCTGCCCGTCCAGCCAGTTGTCCGCAATGAGGATGTTTTCAGTGATGTTGTGGTTGCAATTGACCTGATTTGAAGCATCGATCAGGATGGTGGTGTTGATGTGGTTGCTCATGTGATTACCGCGAATCTCGACGTCGCGAATGGCGTTGTTCGAAAGGCCAATCCAAGAAGCCGGCGAGATGAAGACGGCGTTATAGTACCCGGGGTTGTTGATGATGTTGGAGAGAATTTTGATCCCTTCCACCTGGTTGTTGCTCGCGCCATCGCCCATGCCGGCATGCACCGAAACGCCACCGCCGCTGTCGTGCAGGTTGTTCTCCACAATTTCCACGTTGC
The DNA here is from genome assembly GCA_034428975.1 of Anaerolineaceae bacterium. Lineage (GTDB taxonomy): Bacteria > Chloroflexota > Anaerolineae > Anaerolineales > Anaerolineaceae > DAOUGY01. The sequence goes on from DAOUGY010000094.1 coordinate 547, forward strand.
GTATGGCTGAATTGCCCATCTGCCACATGTTCAACTCAACTGCATTCATCGCGCTGGAGAGATCGTTTTGATACACGATGATCCCGCTGATGGCCGGTTTACCTTTGGCCGGGTCGGGGCTTATGGAAACAGCGTTCTTGGCAAAGTTGCGCACGGCAAAGCCCCGGATGAGCACGTTTGAACCGCCGTACACGAGGAAACCGGTGTCGCGCGCCGAACCGGTGCCATCGAGGGTGATATCGGGGCTGCCGTCGGCGTCGATGTCGCCGTCGATGAGCAGGTTGCCTTGTTCAAGCGCGGGCACCCCCGCCAGCGTGCTGATATGCGCGCCGCTCAGCGCCGGATCAAAGCGGATGATATCGAACTTGGTGCTGGCCTCGGCTGCGATGATCGCCTCGCGCAGCGAAATGCCATCGGAGCCCGGGTTGGCGATCAACGCCGCCGGGCTGGACAGGTCACCGTTGAGCTCCTCGCCAATGTTCGAAACAGTGAGGGTTTCGCCCTCAGGCGCGGCGATTTGGTTCAGCAGCGGGCTGCACTTCGGCGCACATTGTGCCAGGTAGGTCTCCCAACCGGTGGGTGCCGGGGGTTGGGCCGAAACGGCGTTCAAATTTGCTCCGGCAGATGGAAACATCATCAGGCCAATCAGCCCGAAAACACAAATTGCGCGCCGCCAGGAAAATTTATTCATCATTGTTCGCCTCGTTGATGGGAATTCAAAGATACCCGGATGCCACGTGCAATAAATTTCACCGTGTTTTTTTACATCAGAGGGGTAATGGTTGTGTTGGAACCAATTTAATACTAACATATTTCTTGCATTTGACTAAGACTACGTTACACCAACACTATTGTCCAAACAGCAATGTAATCATCAGCAAAATGGACCTTCTCATTGCAATATAAATTGCACGAAATAAATTTCGGGAAATGTACCCAAAAAACAGGTCGTTTTGCGTGATAAATAGTCTTTTTTGTCCAAGCCATGTTGGACAAAAAGAAAATGGGGGTAGGGCGCCTGGAAAAAAATTTTTTGTACATCCACCTGGGGTTTAAGGGCAAGAAATTAATAAACCGAAACATCTTCCATTTATAACGACCATTCGAGTCACAAGTCGGCCCAATTCCCATGCGCTTGTTAAATAAATCTTGGCACCATGCAGAATGCTATTCAGCATACCAGCGTCCATTGCCCTGGCAGCTATCTCTATATATAATTCAGCCTTATGCAATATGTCGTAGGTGGCATCCATAAATTATTCTTCCTGTGAAGGTAAACCGATCCCTCCAGCTTATCAACATTCTTGCAGAATCAATACAAAAAGAAAAACGGCAAGCCTAATCTGAACACTTCATCAATAGAACAAGTATTATTCTTTAGCCTTAACAGTCTAGAAGATTAGCCGAAGCTATTTTCGGTATTTTTTCCTGCTCTATATCCATACGGCTTAACAAGAACCGCTCAAGGATTAGCGGCATCCGAATCACATAATCCATTTTTTACGTTTCGCTTAAAATGGTCATTCCAAATGAATGCCTCTTGTCATCGGCTTCGCTCCCGGCTTGGCAAAAAGGCCACGAATGCAGTGACTTCTCCCCCACACGCCACAACCTTACGGAAAAAACGTCGCCAGAATGCTTCGATTCTCCACCGCGCACAACCGCCGGATTTCCTCCGCATCGAGCGGCTCAAACGGCTCAAAGAGATAATCCATCTGCTTCTCCGCATCGCTCAGCTCACGCGGGTGATAATGCCTGTCCTCATCGGGCGCCGCAATATCAATTCGCTGACCGGAGCGCAGGATCGCTTTGCGGCGTTCACACGCCCGCAGGGTGGCCCACAGGCCGGTTAACAGGAACCGGTTTTTCGGCGACATCACAGCGCACGAAGTGCCGCTCAATTGGTGAACCAGCATGTGCGGCGAGTTGGGCATCGGCATGCAGCCGTCGATGTACCGGTCCACCATGCCGCGCAGGTCACGGCTGCAAGAACCGACCGCCAACTTCTTGCCCGGCAGCGCGCGGATCTCCTCCAGCCCGTACGCTTTACCGCTCGCGTCATAAAACATCGGCCGGCCTGCCACCATTAAACCCGCCCCCAGGATGACGGTCAGAGCAAAATCCCGCTTCTGCTGTTCATAGTAGAGCATATCAAAAGCGTAGCGGGTGGTCGCCAGGCAACCTCCGCGGCAGGCCCGTTCAAGTGCGTTCAACCGCTCAGGGGTCATTTCAGGCGGTTCGCTCTGCGCCGGGGCATTTTTGAGCGCCCCAACCAGCACCTTGACCCGCGGGAAGTTGCGCTGCATCCATTCGCCCAACAATGAAGGATCCGCCGGCCGGAACGCACCCCCGGTTGGCTCGCCTAGGATCTCCACTCCAGGATCGTTGAAGCCATTTTCATCGGCAATGCGGATGAGGGGGATCGCTGCCGGATCAAAGCCCATCCATCCGGTGGCCACCCGGTCGGTCTCCACCGGATGATTGCCGCTGATGATCAGGCGCGATGGCACCGGCTCCACCGGGGCAGGACAGTTGCCCTCTCCCCCCACTATCCCATCGATGATCACCAGATCGGGGCGGAAAAGGTGCAGCAAGTCGACCAGTTTCTGGTCGATGGCGTGATTGTGGTTGCGCTGCCTCAGGTTATAGCTGAGCACGCCCATCGCGTTCTTAAAACCCAGCGTGACGCCCGTGTACAGGTTGGTTTTGAGCTTGGGAATCGAGATGTAGAAGGCTTCCCCCCGCACAATCTCCGAAAACAGCCGGGGAATAACCACCTCGTGCATCACCTTCGCTTTGGGCAAAAGGTAGCGGTCCACCGGTTGCTCTTCCAGCGCCGCCAGCTCCACCCCGCGGATCCTTGCCAGCCGGTCCAACCCGCTGATGATGAACGAAGCCTGCGTGGGCATGCCCCTGCCGGATGATTCGGCGATCACGATCCGCCGGGTGTGCGGCTGCAAAAAGGCCACCACGGCATCGATCACGCGCGGATCGGTGGTCTCCGGGTAGTCGGTGTCTTTCATGCCCAGGCGGTGAAACACCGTCACCAGATTGGGCTTGAGGATCACTTTTTGGTCGCGCAGTCTCTCCGTAAAATGGATGCGGGCATCCAGTTGTTCCAGGTTTTCACGCACCGCGGCTTGTATCGCCCGAATGTCTTCACGCTGCTCATAGGCGGGGGTGCCGTATTCTTTGGGCAGGGCAACGAAATCGTGCAGGTAATCCACTGGCGCGGCATGGGTGATCTGTACGACGCTTCGGACGTTTGATTTCATCGGGCTTGCACCTTTCCATCCTACAAACCGGCAGGCCTGAATCCACATCCAATCGCCAGGCCAAATCAGGCTGATTGAATTGTAACCAAAAACCATGCCGGGCGGGCTGCGCAATACCTGTCATTTTCGATATGAGCACATTCAAAAGCAATAAACGTCTGGAAAGCTGTTATAAAAACCCTTCTCTCCCGGTCGGGGAGAGAAGGGTGTGGATGTGAGGTGTGGAGATAAGAGGTTTTACCCGTTCCGCCAGACGATTCCGTCTGTGGAGATCAAATCAAATGTGTGCCCCGCGAACTCCAGGCGCGCCAGCAGCGCGCGCCCGTTGCTCTGCAGCCTCGTGATCGCGCAGCCCTGGTGCAGCACGCTTTGTTGGGTCCAGTTACCTCCGCCGTCGTCCGAAACGAGGATACAGCCGTCCACCGTGCCACGATACAACCGCCCGGCAAACTCGGTCTGCGGGTCTCGGCCCAGCGCGTCCACCATTCGCACGGTTTGCGCGGCAGCCTGCGCCGGTTGCCTGGCAGATTGCACCAGCGCGGCGCCCAGCGCACCGCCGCACACTTTGAGGAAATCGCGGCGTTTCAGCGAGGGGGATTGAATGGATTTGTTCATGGTCGCCTCCGCTGTCTTTCCTAATTGTCTGCTTCCACGCTCAGCAGCACGGCACGCACCACGCGGCGATAGTCGTACGCTTGCGTTTTCTCGTTGAACTGCTGGCAAGTTATCAGCGTCAACCAGTCGCGCGTTTCGTGCCGCGTGATCCATTGTGTGGCGTCCGGCGCGGTGAGGATGTTGTTGCGCAGCGCGTAGGTATACTTCATGCCGGCATAATGCAGAAGGATCGTCTCGTCATATTTGAGCGAGCGCAGCGCGGCAAATGGACCGGGCAAGCCGTCGGCGGTGTACGCATGCGCCGTCAGTACCGTGTTACCGGCCCAGGTCGGGAAGGCCGTACCTTGCAGCCAGCCCACCTGATTGTACAGCCAGGTCACGTCCCAGGCGTCGCCCTGCAGCGGCACACCGGTGATGGCCGCCTGCATGCCCAGCGAGGGAATTTCAATCCACAGGCTGCCCAGGTCGCTATATGCGGCCATCGCGGGTTGAGCCGGCAGCGCGCTGACGACACCCGGCGCAAAGCCGGTCACGGGGATCTCGTCCACCCGGCCAATCACCGCCACGCTGAAGGTGCGCGCAACGTCCTGTCCGCCACCCAGCGCATTACCCGCCAGGTCAACGATGGACGTCGAACCGCACAGCATCAGGCGGTATTTGCCGTTGGCCAGCGGCGCGCCGTTGTTGAGCGTGACGATCGCCTTGAACGGCCCTGCGCCATTGTTGTTGGTATAAACCACCGGTCCGGTCGCTACCGGCTTATCCGTCGAGGCTATTCCGATGACGCACGAGCCGGTTTCAAACGTACCGTCCGCGCCGGTCTGGAAGAGCAGGTAATTGGCCGGGTTGGTCACATCATCCGCGCCGCCGTCGCCCGTCGGGTTGGAAACATCCTCGCTAAACTGCACCTGAACCTGCGCAAAGCTCTCGTTCAGCACTGCGCCTTCGGCGATGACGACGTTCCCCTTCGTCAGGATGGTCGAAGCCAGCGGCGGAACACTGTCCACCACGAAGTGCAGCACAAAATCACTGCCGATCGGCGCGCCAAGCGTATCCTGCAGGTTGCCTTTCACAGTCAAGGTGTAGGCGCCGTCCGGCAGAGCCACCGCGCCATTCAGACCAAGCGTAGCGGTCCCCGCAATCGGATCATAGACAACGCTGTCGATGATCCCATCGCCTGCGCCACTCTGCAAGCTGTAGTTGGCCGGGTCGGTCACCATCGCCGCGTTCATCAATTTGTTGAAGGTCACCACCAGTTGGGTGATGGCCACAGGGGTATGCTCGCCTTCGGTCAGCGCGCCGTCGCCTGTGTCGGCCACACTGTTCACCAGCGTCACGCCGGGCGGCCCTTCCACCGTCAGGGTGAAGGACTGCGTCGCATCCGGCAGCACACCGTTGGCCGCGGTGAGAGTCAGCAGGTAGGTGGCGCCTGCGCCGGTCGGTGTGCCCGCCAGGCCGGCCGTGCCGTTGCCGTTATCGGTAAAGGTCACGCCCGCCGGTAGAGCTCCGCTGAGCGTGATCGCCGGGGTCGGGTCGCCGGTCGTCGTGACCGTGAATGTGCCGGGCGTTCCAGTGACAAAGGTGACGCTGTTGGCACTGGTGATCGTCGGCGCCACGCTGACGGCCAGTGTGAAGGCCTGGGTGGCCGAATCCCCGGCGCTGTTGGCTGCCGAGAGGGTCAAGACATAAGAGCCATTGCTGCC
>DAOUGY010000095.1:0-6849 GCA_034428975.1 Anaerolineaceae bacterium
GGCCGAAACAATCACCACCGGAATACCGCGCAAAACCTCTTCCTGCTGCATCCGGTCCAGCAGGCGCAAACCATCCATATCCGGCAAGTCCAAATCCAGCAGCACCGCATCCGCGCCTTCGTGGGTTAAAATGGTCAGCGCTTCCGCGCCGTTGAGCGCCGAAATGCACTCGTAATCGACGCTGCCGCCGTCCTGTTCGGCGGCTTTCAGCGTTTGCGACAGGTATCGCAGCATGGCGGGGTCGTCGTCCACCAGCAGCAAACGGCGCACGCCCTCGCCCAGCGACTGCACCGCCTGCAGCAGGCTGGGGCGCGCCACCGGCTTGACCAGATAGGCCACCGCGCCCTGCGGTAACTGCGCCCCCTGGCTGAAACTGGCGGGCAGCCCCACCTTGAGCACCGGCAAATCGTAAGGCGGGTGCGCAATGAAATCGCACACATGCGCGTCGTCCATCCAGGTCGGGTCGATCAGCACCGCGCGCGGGTACAGGCGCGCCGTTGTGGCCGCAAGAGCCGCCGGATCGCGCAACAGCATGACCGAATACCCTTGCAACGACTCGCTGAAAATCCGCGCCCAGAAATGGTCGGGCGTCAGGTAGAGCAGCAGCGTTTCCTGCCCACCGCCGTCCAGTTTGCGCCGCCGGCTGTGCTCCAGACGTTCCAATGCCTCACGTGAGAGCGCATCCATCTCGGAAACGCGCTCCTGCACAGGCAGGGTGAAATAAAAGATCGAGCCGCGCCCCAATTCGCTGTGCACGCCCATCTCGCCGCCGTGCAATTGCACAAAGCGCCGGCCGATGGCCAGCCCCAGCCCGCTGCCCTCGTTGCGCTGCCAGTTCTGGTTGCCCGCCTGCAAAAATTCTTCAAATATCTTGTTTTGATCCTCTTGCGAGATGCCGCTACCGGTGTCTTCCACTTCCACGCGCAGCAGGTCACCCTCGCCGCGCAGCGCGCGCAGCGTAATGCTGCCGCTGGTGGTAAAGCGCAGCGCGTTGGTGACCAGATTGATCAGCACCTGCCGGATGCGCGTGCGGTCCACATACACCTCGGGCAGGCCGGGGGCCACATCCGTCTTCAGTTCCAGCCCTTTTTTGTGCACCAGCGACTCGACCATCTGGCGCACTTCGGCAATGATCGCGGCCATGTCGGCGCGCTCTTTCAACAGCGTCATCTGCTGCGCATCGATCTTGCCCATGTCGAGAATGTCGTTGATCAACCCCAGCAGATGGGTGGAGCTGCGGTAAATCTCCTGGATATCGTCATACAGGCCGGGCGGCCAGGTCTCCAGCGCGCCGTAGGTTTCGGGGGAATTGACCACCAGGTCGCTGAAACCGATGATGAAATTGAGCGGGCTGCGCAGCTCATGCGAAACGGCCATGGCAAAGCGCTCACGGTCTTCGCGCGCTTCCTCGGCCTGCGTGCGCGCCAGCTCCAGCATGCGGTTCAGGCGTTCCAACTGGTAATTGGCCTTGTTTTTCTCGTTGAGCAGCACGCTGATCTCGGCGCGGTGCGAGCGGGTTTCTTCCAGGCGCTGTACCGCCAGACGGTGGTGGTAGGAAGCCGCGTCGATGGCCGAGATCAGGTTATCCGACAGGCCCCAACCCAGCGCCGCCGCCGCCAGAATCGCCAGAGTCAACGCCAGCGGGTACGCGTCGGAGAGCAACGGGATGAACGGCACCAGCGAAAGATTGTTGACCGCCAGAATCAGCGCCACGCCCACCAGCAGCGTGCCGCGCAGACCCAGTGTCACTTCGGCCATCATCGGCAGCAGCGCCAGTAAAAAGAGGATTTCCGGGTAGGGATAGAGAATGAACGCCTGCAGCGTGACGAGCGTCAGGCCGGTGAACCAGACTGCCTGGCCGATGAAATAATGGCGCGGCAGCAGGCGCATGGCCAGCAGATAGGTGCCCAAAAACATCAGCGAAGGCACCCACAGGCTCGGGCTGAACAGCGAAGGCCAGAACAAGAGAGCCGCAGCGTGCCAGGCAAGATAAATCGCGCCGGTGGTGGTCATCACCTTGCGCGATGTGGATTGGAGCAGCTCAAAGTCTTCGCCCGCACCGCCGAGTGTTTGCTTCAGCCATTCCATGCTTGAATCATACCACAGGGTGAAAAAAGCGCTCCCCCGTTGAAGCGGGGGAGCGTGGATCCTTTGTCAATGGCTCAGGACCGGCCGGTGTTGCGCTGCTGCACCCAGGTGAGGAACAGGTTGATCAGGTATGCCAGCAGCAACAGGATCGCGCTGAGCGCCAGGGCGATGGCAAACTCGCCTTTGCTGGTTTCCAGCACAATGGCGGTGGTCAGCACGCGCGTATGCCCGCGCAGGTTGCCGCCGACCATCATCGATGCGCCCACTTCGGAGATCACACTGCCAAAGCCGGCCATCAATGCCGCCAGCAGCGGCAGGCGCGCCTCGCGCCAGAGCGCCAGAATCATCTGGGTGCGCGAGGCGCCCAACCCGAGCAGTTGCGTTTGCAGGCGCGGGTCGAGCTGTTGCAGCGCGGAAACGGTCAGGCCGGTGACCACCGGCGCGGCGATAATCGTCTGGGCGACGATGATCGCCGCGGGGGTGTACATCAGGCGCAGCGCGCCCAGTGGACCGCTGCGCCACAGGAAGATTGAGACCACCAGACCGACCACCACCGGCGGCAGCGCCATGCCGGTGTTGACGATGCTGATCCAGAAGCGGCGGGTGCGGAAGTGCCCCAGCGCCAGCAGCGTGCCGAGGGGCATGCCGATGGCCAGGCTGATGATGGTGGCCAGCATGGACACCTGCAAGGAAAGCAGGGTAACCTGCAGTACCTCGGGGTCGCCGTTGGCCAGCAACAGCAGGGCTTGCTTGATGCCGTCCCAAATCAGATCCAAAGCGGTGTCCTTTGAAGTTTAGAATTCAGGCTTGCCGGCATCCGCGAAGAACAGCGGCTGGCCGTATTTTTCCATACCAAATTCACCAATGATCTTCTGCGTATCGGCCGAAACCAGGAAGTCGGCAAACGCCTTGGCGGCCGTCAGGTTCACCAGCGGCCATTTTTCCGGGTTGACGGTGATGACATGGTAAATATTGAGCAGACTCTTCTCGCCTTCCACCATGATATCCAGCGCAAGGGTGTCCTTCTGCGCCAGGTAGGTGGCGCGGTCGGTTAAAGTATACCCTTCTTTTTCCGAGGCGATGCGCAGCGTGTCGCCCATGCCCTGCCCGGACTGCAAGTACCAGGCGTCGGTGGTGGCGGGTTCAATACCGGCGGCCTTCCACAGCGCCAGTTCGGCTTTGTGCGTGCCCGAATCGTCGCCGCGCGAGACAAACACGGACTTGGTCTCGGCAATCTTCTTGAGCGCATCGGCGGAAGCGGCGGTGCCCTTAATGCCCGCCGGATCTGTAGCCGGGCCAACGATGATGAAATCGTTGTGCATGATCAACCGGCGGTCAACGCCAAAGCCCTTATCCATGTAATCCTGCTCGGATTTGGGGGCGTGCACCAGCAGCACATCCGCATTGCCTTCCTCGCCCATCTTCAGCGCCTGACCGGTGCCAACCGCCACCACTTTGACGGTGTAGCCGCTATTCTTCTCAAAGATCGGGATGAGCACGTCCAACAGGCCGGAATCGCGTGTGCTGGTGGTGGTCGCCAGAATCAACTCGGTCGAGGCGGTGCGGTCGGCCGGAGCGGGCGCTTCGGTGGCCGCCGGGGCTTCTGTCGCCGCGGGGGCTTCGGTGGCGGCCGGGGCCGCGGTCGGGGTCGTGCAAGCCGTCAGCATCACCGACAGCAGCGCGAGAACAACAAACAGACGGTAGAGCAGGGTTTTCATCTTCTTCTCCTGAATAGTTGTATGGATACAACTATTCTATTATAGCGCTGTTTTCAGCATTGGGGGAGAAGCGGATTGGCGGCAAGCGTAACTCTCGAACAACGATCCCGACGCCATCTCCGGCGTCGGGATCGTTGTTAATGCGTATCGCAATTCGCTATGATCTACCGGGCACGCATCACTTGCCGCTGTTCTTCACCGCATCCACCACGGCGGCGGCAGTATCGTAGCGGCTGAATTGCGGCATGAGGTACATGCCCTGCACATACGGGCGCAGCGTTTCCATGATTTCGACCGCCACGCGAATCCCCTCCTGCTGGCCATCCTCACCGGCGGCGTTCATGCGCTCGCGGATCGCCTCGGGGATTTCAATGCCCGGCACTTCGTGATGCAGGAACGCGGCATGCCGCCCGGTGGCCAGCGGCATGATGCCCACCAGCACCGGCGGCAGCACACCCACATCGGCGCGCAGCCGGTCCAGGAAGGCGATGGCTCGCGGCGCATCAAACACCGGCTGGGTCAGCAGGTAATCGGCCCCGGCGCGCAGTTTACGCCGGAGATTTTTGATTTCGGCTTCCGGGTCCGGCGGCAGCAGGTTGAGCGCCGCGCTGACGAAAAACGACGTGGGCTGGCCGATAGCCGAACCGGCGTGGTCCAGCCCGGCGTTAAAGCCCTGCTTGATCAATTTGATCAGGCCGGACGGCACCAGATCGTAGTTGTCCATCGCCTCAGGGTAATCGCCGATGGCCGTGGGGTCGCCCATGACGACGAACACATTGCGCACGCCCAGGGCATAGGCCGCCAGCAGGTCGCCCTGCACGCGCAGCAGGTTGCGCCCGCGGGTGGGGAAGTGCAGCACCGTCTCAATGCCCACCTTGCGTTGGATCAGGTTGCAGACCGCCCAGGGGCTCATGCGCATGCGCGCCATGGGGCTGTCGGCCACATCAATCACATCCACGCCGGAATCCGCCAGCAGCGAGGCCCCCGCCAGCAGCTTGTGGGTCGATAGACCGCGCGGCGGGTCCATTTCCACGGCAATGACAAACTGTCCGGCGGCCAGCTTTTCGGCCAGTTGGGTGGGAGCGTCGGCGTCGGCCTGCGGTTCGTCGCGCTCGGCGGCGCCCAGCGCAAAGCCATTGGCCATCTTCTCCGGCGGAGTGGATTCAATGGCATGGCGAATCACGCCGATGTGCTCCGGCGTGGTGCCGCAGCAGCCACCGATGAGGTTCGCTCCGGCCTGCCAGAGCGCCAGGGTGTAATCGATGAAGTAATCCGGCGCAGCCGGGTACATGATGCGCCCGCTGACCTGCTCGGGCCAACCGGCGTTGGGCATGACCGAGAACAGGCCGTCGGGTACAGCCTGGCGCATCAGCTTGAGGATGCGCAGGATCTGATTGGGGCCGCCCGAACAGTTGACACCAATCATATCCGCACCGGCTTCGGCAATCTTGCGCGCCACCTTGGCCGGTTCGTCGCCCAGCAGGGTGCGGTCGTCGCGCGTGAAGGTCATCGAGGCGATCACCGGCAAGTGCGGGGCAACATGCCGCGCCGCTTCCACCGCTTCGCGCAGTTCGTACAAGTCGGTCATGGTCTCGATGATCAGCAGGTCGGCGCCGGCATCCGCCAGAGCGGAAATCTGCTCGCTGAAAGCGGCGCGGGCCTGCTCCAACTGCACGCGGCCGAACGGCGCCAGGCGCACGCCCAGCGGGCCGATGTCCCCGGCGATAAGCACATCCTTGAAGGAAGCCATCACCACCCGCCGCGCCAGTTCCACGCCCGCCGCGTTGATCTCCCCCACCCGCGCGCGCATACCGTGTTGGTCCAGCTTGTAACGGTTGGCGCCGAAGGTGTTGGTTTGTACGATCTGCGCACCGGCATCGATGTACTCGCGGTGAATCTCCGCCACCACCGCCGGATTGGTCAGATTGAGTTGGTCAAAGCACTCCTCGAACGCCACGCCGCGCTTGTGCAGCATGGTACCCATCGCGCCGTCGGAAACCAGCGGGCGCGATCCGGCCAGAAGACCTAAAAAATCGGAGCGCGAAAGAGTCATGGAACACTAACCTTTCATTAATTGATCAACACGCGTTTCGCCAACGGTGTAATAGCGCGCCTGCGGATGGTGAACGACAATGGCCGCGGTGGATTGCTCTGGCACGAGTTGGAAGGCGCTGGTCAACGACATGCCCAGCTCACGCTCCACCGGAAGCAGTTCAAACACGCGGGCATGGTCGGCCAGTTCCGGTATGGCCGGGTAACCCCACGAATAACGCTTGCCCTGCTCGCCGTCCAGGCCCAACTCACGGCGGATGTGGCGGTGCAGGTATTCGGCGGTGGCTTCGGCCAACTGCACCGACAGCCCGTGGGAGAAGTACCCTTCGGCGTAGTCGCCGGCTTCCTGTAGGCGTTCAAAGCGCGCGCTGGCTTCCTGCCCGACAGTGACGACCTGCAGGGCGACCACGTCCATCCGGCCGGAATCGCGCGCGGCAAAGTAATCTGCCAGGCACAGGTTATCGCCACCGTTTTGGCGCGGGAAGCGGAAGCGCGTCAATTCGCGCGGCTGACCGCCGTCCAGCGAGGCGGGATCGTACACGATCAGGTCATTACCGTCCGATTGCGCCGGCCAGTAGCCGTACACCGCTTGCGGGCGCAGCCAACCTTCCTGCATCGCCTGACGGCGCATGCGCTCCAGGCGCTCCTCGTACTCGGCTTGCAGCGCATCCCAGGCCGCGCCGTGGGTGTTCTTGGCGCCCCACGACAGGCGGAAGAGTTCATTTTTGTTCAGGCACTGCCAGACGGCTTCCAGCGGCATCTCGCGCACCACGCGTGGCCCGTAGGCCGGCGGGGTCGGGATGCGCCCGGCGGGCGGCGTGTCGGAGCGCTGTGCGGCAGGCGCAACCACGGCGGCGGCGCTGGCGCGGCCCAACTCTCCCTCGGATTCGCGCCGGATCTGTTCCAGCAGCGCGGGGCGCTGCTCGGCGTCCACCAGCGCGTCCATCGTCGCCAGCCCCTCGAAGGCGTCCTTGCAGTAATACACGCCCGG
>DAOUGY010000096.1:0-9757 GCA_034428975.1 Anaerolineaceae bacterium
GTTTTTGCTGCACCCGCAGGTGCAGCCACGGCGCGCGCGTCAGCTCCCAGCCCAGCACCGTCAGCCCCAGGCCAATGACCAGCGGCAGGAACGACAACCAGAAGCCCCAGCCCGGCCCGGCTGCCTGCCAGCCCAGGTACATCCAGTAAGCGCTCAACACCGTCAGGCCCACCCCCAGCCACAGCGGGATCGTCCACAGCGCGCGCCACAAGGCCATGCCTTTCGGCTTCTCAAAGTCCTCGTTTGCCGGGCCAATCACCACCTCCGGCGCATTGTCCTCTGCCGCGCTGGCCACCGGTTCGGCCAACGCCGCGGGCTGCGATTCTTCCTCCTGCAAGGCGGCCAGCAGGCGCGCGCCCTCTTCCAGGCTCATTGAGCCTTGCTCCACTTTCCGTAAAATCTCCAGCCGGCCGTCACGTCGGTCCATGGGTCACATTTCCTGTCGTTTCATTCGTCCTGCGTCTGATTTTCAAGCGCTTCCAGCAATTGCTCGGCCTCTTCCACCGTGATCTTTTTCTCTTGCAGCATACGCAGAATCAGCATGTGTTCTTCTTCGCTCACCTTGCCGGCCGGCTTCTCCACCGGGGCATCGTTCACCGCGCCCGCAAACGGCATGGGGGGGATGGGCGGCACCGGCAGAATGGGAGGGATGGGCGGAACAGGCGGAATGGCGATGTCATGGCGGCGCATCGCTGCATCCACGCGGGCCTGGGCACGCCGCACCGATTCTTCGGTTCGTTTTGAAATCCGCTCCGGAAGGTCGTCCATTTTACGCATGCGGTGTTCAACGCGCTCGGCGGCGTGGCGCATCTGGCGTTCCCAGCGGCCATCGTAGCGCGAAAAATCAACGTTCACCGTCTCACCGGCCTGCAAATCGCTCACTTCCACATCGCCGCCCGCCGAGATCGAAAACGGCGCAGCACCCGTTCCCAGGATATGGCTGAGTTTGTATTCTTCAAAATCGAGGCGCTGTCCGCCTACGTGGATCTCAATATCCTGCCCGCCGGAGTGGATGGTCAATGCAATGGACGCATCGGTCGGCACAACCAGCTCCACGTCGCCGCCCGCCGCCAGGGTCACCGCCTGCCCGCTCACCGCGCCAAACTGCACGCTGATATCCCCACCGGCGCGGGCTTTCACCGCACCGCTGACGTCGGTCAGGTCCACATCGCCGCCCACGCCGTCGGCGTTCAGGTCACCGAGCTGCTTGCCAGACAGGTCGCCGCCCACCGCCGCAACAGAAACCGCGGAGATGGCTTCAAGGTTCAAATCGCCGCCGACCTTTTCAACGCGTGCCGAGCCGATGTTGCGCATGAAGCAATCTCCGCCCACGCGCAGCACTTCCACGGCACCGCTCAGGTCGCGGATATCCGCATCCCCGTTGGCTTTTTCCACAATCACCTGGGCGTCGCGCGGCAGCGAAACAAAACAATCGTCCAGCGCGGTGATCTGGAAGGTCTCCCCCTCTTTCAGGCTGGCCATCCGATCGTCCGATTGGAGTTGAATTTCTTCTTTATCCCAACCGCTCAAGTATAAATCCGCGCTGACGCGCACATGAACTTTTGGCGCGGCTGAAGTGGTTAACTGTTGCTGGTCCATTCTCTACTCCTTCAATATTGTACAAAAAGCGGCGATCTTTGCCAATGGCTTGCAAGAAAATTAAAGATCATTTTGGAATTTCATAATTATTCTAGCGATTAGTTTTGATTTTGTCAAGCATAGATTGAATTTTCTTTGAAAACCGTTCCGCCCGCTTCCAAAATCCTCAACCTCGCCAAAAGAATCAGGTCAGATGTCCCGCGAAAAGAATGGATTTAATCCATTTCATGATTTCAACGCCCATGCTACACTGATTGGAGTATCCACTTTTTTCAGCACTTGGAGGAGTTGAATGACCCGCTATCCCCCTGAGCCGTTCCGCATCAAGATGGTCGAACCGATCCGGTTGATCTCGCCTGAGGAACGCCAAACCGCCATGTCCGCTGCCGGGCACAATCTGTTCGCTTTGCGCGCCGAGGATGTCTTCATCGATCTGCTGACCGATTCGGGCACCGGTGCCATGAGCCAGGAACAGTGGGCCGGCATCCTGCGCGGGGATGAATCCTACGCCGGGGCGCGCTCCTATTTCCGTCTGGCTGACGCCATGCAAACCATTTTCGGTTTTGAGCACTTCGTTCCCACCCACCAGGGCCGCGCCGCCGAAAACATCATCACCCACCTGCTGGTCAAACCGGGCATGTATGTGCCCTCCAACATGCATTTCGACACGACCGACGGCAACATCCGCGCGCGCGGCGGCCGCCCCACCAACCTGGTAATCGATGACGCTTTTGATCCGCAAAACCTCAACCCCTTCAAAGGCAACATGGATATCGACAAGCTGCGCGCCTTCATCGAAAAGACCGGCGTGCAGAACATCCCCTTTGGTACCATCACCATCACCAACAATGCCGGCGGCGGACAGCCTGTCTCGCTGGCCAACATCCGTGCCGTTGCGGCGGTTTACAAAGAATACAGTATCCCCTTCTTCATCGACGCCTGCCGCTACGCCGAAAACGCCTATTTCATCAAGATGCGTGAACCCGGCTATGCGAATAAGTCCACGCTGGAAATCGCCCGCGAGATCTTCTCCCTGGCCGACGGCGCGTGGATGAGCGCCAAGAAAGACGCCATCGTCAATATCGGCGGCTTTTTGGCCGTACGCGATTCTGACCTATACCAGCGCATCTGCAATGAGTTGATCCTGCGCGAAGGCTTTGTCACCTACGGCGGTCTGGCCGGGCGCGATCTGGAAGCGCTGGCCATCGGCCTGTTTGAAGGCCTGGACGAAAGCTACCTGGCCTACCGCCTGGGGCAAACGGCCTACCTGGCCGCACGGCTGGACGAGGGCGGCATTCCCTACATCAAACCCGCCGGTGGTCACGCCATTTACGTGGATGCCGGCAGCCTGCTGCCGCACCTGCCGCACGGTGAATACCCCGGTCAGGCTCTGGCGGCGGCGCTCTACCTCGAAGGGGGCATCCGCGGCGTGGAGATCGGCTCGGTCATGTTCGCTTACCCCGATCCCGAGACCGGCGAAATGGTCTACCCCAAACTGGAGCTGGTGCGCCTGGCCATCCCACGCCGGGTGTACACCCAGGCCCACATGGACTATGTCGCCGACACGCTCATCGCCCTCAAGGAAAAAGCTGCCCACCTGCACGGTTATCGCATCACTTACGCCCCGCCGCTACTGCGGCACTTCACCGCGCGCTTCGAACCGCTGTAAATCGAACGTCCACCGGCTGCCCGGCGTGGAATCGGGCAGCCGGTTATACCTGGGGGAATCGCAAATTTTGCTTCAATCGTTGGTAAAAAACAAAATAGCACGAGGGGAAAATGAACATTGCTGCAAGAAATCGCACCCGCATTTTTGTCGCGCTGGCCGTTTTGGCCCTATCCGGGTTGGCTTGCTCGCTGACCGCTGGAGAGCAACCGCCTACTCCGCCTGCACCCACCGTAGTTATCGAATCCTCCACCCGTATGCCCTTGCCTGAACCGACCGCTACCCAATCACCCACGCCCAGCCCTACTGTGGACATCACCGCGGTCGTCGCCCAACAGACCGCGGATGCGCTGCACTACATGGAAGGACAGGTGCAGGATGAAATGACGGAACTCGGCCTGCCTGCCGATACAGGCCATCTGGCTTGGTTCAGCACCAGCAATATTTTACTGACCACGGTCGATTATCAGGGGCTGGAATTTCGAGCCATTCCCGATCTCACGGCGAGCAATTTCATTCTGAAAGTCGATATCATCTGGGACACCACCAGTGGTCTGGCCGGCTGCGCCTTACCTTTCCGCGCTGATGGGGATTTCAAAACAGGCGCGACTTATATGCTGATGTTGATGCGGTTAAGCGGAGCTCCGGCCTGGGACATTGAGTACTGGCAAGACGGTGTGTTCGAGCGAGCGGTACGCGCCGCCGAATTGAGCGATTCAATTGACGATCGCGCCGGGCGTAAAAACAGCATCATACTCATCGCTCAAGACAATGAATTCAGCGTGTACATCAATGGCGACAAAATGTCCACGGCACGCGATAGTAAATTACCGGACGGGAAACTCGGCTTTTCCGCCTGGCAGGAATCGGGAGAAACCACATGCCGGTTTGAAAATGCCTGGCTGTGGATATTGGATTAACCAATTGATCACAAAAAGGGGAACCTCATGAAGAATCACCGCACACATCGCTTTGCATTGACCGTTTTGTTGTTGGCCCTGATCATCAGTGCATGCCAACCTGCTCCGGAGCCGACGCCAACCGTCACCGCCACCATCCAACCCAGCGACACGCCAACACCTGAACCAACTGCGACGCTCACCCCCACCAAAACCGCCACGCCGGATTTTGCCGCCACCTCCATGGCACGCGCAACAAAAACCGCTGCCCCAATTGTGCAGAACATTGAGGAGACCTTCTCAAAATACGAAATAGACGGAACCGGCGGTCACCTGCAATGGTTTAGTTCAGAAAGCTACACCATCCCTGTCACCGATTACAACATGATCATCTACGAGACCAACAAGGATGCCGGCAAGGTGGGTGATTTTGTCCTGAAAGCCGACATATCCTGGAATTCAACCAGCGGCCTGGCGGGTTGTGGTCTGGTTTACCGTTCCGAAGACGAAAGCGACTTCAGCGGGAAATACTTCCTTCAATTGATCCGCTTGCAAAACGCTCCGTTCTGGCGTATTGATTTCTACGACAAGGGCACATTCCAAAAATCGTTGACCAACGACAAATTTGAGTCCGTCATCAACGATCTCCAGGATTCGGTGAACGAAGTTGTTCTCATCGCCATAGGTGGCGAATACACGGTGATCATTAACGGCAAGAAAATGGTACCGGTGAAGGAATCCAGTGTATTGAAAGGCTACATTGGCTTTATTGCCCACCAAGAATCCGGCACAACCTATTGCCGATATGATAAGATGTGGTTATGGGCCTGGGATTAACTGGCTTTTCAGTTCAGGTTCTACCCATCCAGTGAAAATCACCGGGAAAAATGGAGCATGTTATGAATCCGATCGTTCGCATTGTTACGGCAGTCAGTCTGTTGATCCTGCTCTCTGTTCTGACCGCCTGCACGGGTGAAAGCGGCGTTGCCGTGACCCCCAGTGAGCAGGATTTGAACGTGTTGGAATTTGCCGACCCTGTCGCCCAAAACATCATGGACGCGGTCAACGCCAATGATTATGCCGCATTTTCACGCGATTTTGACCCCGCCATGCTGAAAGCCATTGGCGAAGATGGTCTGAAGCAGATCCGCGACAGTCTGAATGCCCAGGTGGGCGATTTTCAATCCCTGGGTACCGGCAAAGTGAGCGAAACGGAACAGGGCGGCGTCAAATACATCGCGGTGGAATACCCGGTGCAATTTGTCAAAGCCAAAGTCACCCTGCGGCTGGTGTTCACCGCGGACGAGCCGCACAAAGTCAGCGGCCTGTTCTTCCGCTAATCTCAACAGCAAAGCCCGGCACCTTCGGTACCGGGCTTTTTGATCATCATCCCGCCGCCGTTCCGGCGGCACTTTTGGAGAATGGATCCGGGCCGGCAGTCATGTCTTCCTGATCCCTGACGACTGGCGGCACTTTCTATCTATTCCTCTTCTTTGGCCTGCTCCCACAGCGCATCCATCTCGGCGAAGCTCAAATCCGCCAGCCCCCGGCCCTGGGTGCGCGCGGCAGCCTCGATATACCCAAAGCGCCGGCGGAAGCGACGGGTCGTCTCGCGCAGGGCGGCCTCGGCGTCCACATCATACCAGCGCACCACATTGACTACCGCAAAGAGCAAGTCGCCCAGCTCGCCGGCGCGGCTTTTTTCGTCCGGCGCGCTGCGTACTTCGTCCAGTTCCTCGATCACCTTGGCAATCACCGGCTCAATCGCATCCCAATCGAAACCCACCCGCTTGGCGCGCATTTGCACTTCCTGCGCCTGGGCCAGCGCCGGCAGCGACAGCGGCACGCCGTCCAACAGGCCCTTGGTTTCGGATTCGCCGTTGGCTTTACGCTCTTCGGCCTTCAATTTTTCCCAATTTTGCAGCACGCCTTCCACCCCGTCCAACTGCACATCGCCAAAGACGTGCGGGTGGCGGCGAATGATCTTCTGATTGATCCCGCGCAGAATATCCGCCATGCTGAACTCGCCGTATTCCATGCCAATCTGCGCGTTAAGCACAATTTGCAGCAGCACATCGCCAAACTCTTCACACATGCCGGCGGCATCGTTGCGATCCATGGCGTCCAACGCCTCGTACATCTCGCCCATCAGGTGCTTGCGCAGCGTCTGATGATCCTGTTTGCGATCCCACGGGCAGCCGTCCGGCGCGCGCAGGCGCGCCACCACCTGCTGGAACGATTCCAGCGAGGTATGCTCACCGAGCGGCGGCAGGTACAGGCTGGTAAACGCCCCCAGATGACGGCTGCGCTCGATTTCGCCCAGGGTAAGCTCTTCCACCATCGCATGCGGCGTACCGGCGGCATGCACCAGCCGCACATGGTGATCCTCGGGGTAGACCGTGCCCAGCGTGGCGCGCAGAGCCGCCGCCGCCTGCCGGGAATGCACCTGGGCGATCAACACCGGCTGATCGGGCGGAAAATCAGGCGTCAAGAGGCGCGACAGGTGCAGCGCATCCACAACCATGGTGTGCGGCAGAACGTCCACGCCCAGCGCCGCACTGACCGCTCCCACAAAGCTCAACCCTTCGATCACGCGCAAGGGAATACCCGCTTCGCGCGCGCGGCGCGCAATCTCCGGTCCGGTGGCTTCACCCACATAGGGATGCCCCGGCACCGCATAGGTCACCCCTTGCGGCCGGCGGCCCAGCTCCAGCACCCGCTCCACCATACCGCTGAACACCGCTTCGGCTGAATCACCGTCGCCAAAGGCCTCCTCCAGCACATGCACGCGCAGCCCGGCCGGAAAACCGTCCACCGCCGGGTGGTTGCGCGTTCGCAGTACGATCTCGGTCAGGCTACCGATCCAATCCCAGGCTTCGCGCGTCAATTGCCCGGCGCCGCCCGGTCCCAGCCCCAGCAAAGTGATTCCAGGGTGATTTATCATTCGCATCCTACCTTCATCATCGAACATCCCAAAGACATTCCCGTCTCAAACAAAAACGGCCAGGGAGAGAGGAAAGCACGTGAGTGATTTCCCTCTCCCTGACCTGACCTTGCAGCCGGTTCGCAGAACGAACCGCTGTGCGGATTAACGCTTGGTGTAGGTCGGTGCCTTGCGAGCGCGCTTGAGACCGGGCTTCTTGCGTTCCTTGATGCGCGGGTCGCGCGTCAGGAAGCCGCCCTTGCGCAGCGCGGACGTGTTCTCGGCGTTGATTTTCACCAGCGCACGCGCCACGCCCAGTTGGACGGCGTCCGTCTGGCCGGTCACGCCACCACCACGAACCACAATTGTGATGTCATAGGTGGCGCGATCCTGGCCGGTGGCAGCCAGCGGGGCGACGATGGCTTCGATATCGCCAATACGGGGGAAGTATTCTTCCGCAGGCCGATCATTGACGATGAACTTGCCCGTCCCGCTCATCAAACGCACGCGGGCCGTGCTTTCCTTGCGGCGACCAATTCCTTCGAAATACTGAACCGACATAATACCTCAGCTCCTTTACAACACAGGCTGCGGGTTCTGAGCCGCATGCGGATGCTCGTTACCGGCATACACCTTGAGCCGCTTGATCAACTTGCGACCGAGCTTATTGTGCGGCAGCATGCCCCACACGGCCGCGCGGATGACGCGATCGGGGTGCGTTTTCATCTGATCGCGCATGCCCACCGCTTTCAAACCGCCGGGGAAGTTGGAATGGCGGTAGTAAGTTTTCTCATCCAGGCGCTTGTTGGCGATATCCAGATGAGCGGCGTTGATCACAACCACGAAATCGCCCATATCCACACCGGGGGTGAACGTCGGTTTGTGTTTGCCGAGCAGATAGTGCGCAACCAGTGTCGCCAGGCGGCCCAGGTTTGCCTCATTCGCATCCACCAGAATCCAGTCCGATTCCGGCTTGCCTTTAAGAACGTAAGTCTTTTCCACGTTCATCTTCTCCAATACGATTTCAATGCCAGTTATTCTTGCAGCGATTGGCGCTCAAAGAGCACTTCGATGAGGCACAATCCCTGCGGATCAGCCAATCCGGGAGGCAGCGCAACCGCCTGCCGCACTCCACTTTCCAGCTCGTCCAGGTCAAGGCGGTGTTGGGCCGCCTGCACCTGAACATAAACCATGCGGCGCACCATGTGGTAGAGAAAGGCATTGGCGGTGACGGTGAAGTGCATCCCGTCTTCGTCCAATCCCCACTCGGTCTGGTACACCGTTCGCACGGTGCTGCCGCCGGGCCGCATGGGCGCGCCGAACGCGGAAAAATCATGCGTTCCGCGCAGCAGCCGGGCCGCGGTCTGCAGATCCGCCAGGTTCACCGCCGGCCAGACGCGCCAGCGAAAGCGGTCAAGCAAGGGGTGCCGGTCGGGTCGGCAGTAGAGCCGGTAGCGGTAGCGGCGGGCCGTGGCGTCAAAGCGCGGGTGAAAGTTCTGCGCCGCGATCTGGATGGATACCACCGCTACATCGCCCGGCAAGTTCGCATTCAGCGCCCGGGCCAGTGCCTCGGGTGTATGCTTCCAATCCAGGTCAAATGCAACGACCTGACCAGAAGCATGCACCCCGGTATCGGTCCGGCCGGCCGAGAGGATCGCCCGCCCCTGCCAGTTCAGGCGGCGCAGGGCGTTTTCCACCTCTGCCTGCACGGTCCGCCCCCGGCCCTGACGCTGGAAGCCTTCGAACTCCGTGCCATCGTAGGCAAGAATAAGCTGGTAACGTTCCATTCCACCGGTTTCCCGGTTGGATTAACCTTCCACCAATTCCAGAAGAACCATTTCCGCAGCATCACCCTGGCGCGGGCCAAGCTTGTAGATGCGCGTGTACCCGCCGGGCCGATTGGCGTAACGGGGCGCGATATCATCAAACAGCTTCTTGACCACTGCCGCATTTCCCATCCGGGAGGCCGCCAGGCGGCGCGCATTCACTTTCTGAATGTCGCTGCCCTTGGCGCTGTTACGGGCCAGAGTAATCAGGCGTTCCGCGTCGCCGCGGATGGCCATGGCCTTCGCACGCGTTGTTTCAATGCGTTCGTGCTCGAACAGCTGGTTAATCAGCGTCCGACGCAGGCCGATGCGCTCATCTTTGTCACGGCCGAGTTTGTATCCTGCTACCTGATGTCGCATTTTTCAATCACTCCACAACTTTGTCGTCATGCAGGAAGTTTTTCTCCCGCATCTTATCGCGCAGTTCCTCAAGGCTCTTTTCCCCGAAGTTGCGGATGGACATGACCGCTTCGTCGCCCTTTTCGAGCAGTTCCAGCACATCACCCACCGTGGTGATGCCCGTGCGCTTGAGCGAGTTGAAGACACGCACCGAGAGGTCCAGGTTTTCAATGGGCGTCTCGGCGGCTTCGCTCGTCAGGCGGCTGCCCGAAACTTCCTTCTCCACGCCCAGCGTCAGTACATCTTCGCTGATGCCCGCGATGAAGCGGAAGTGTTCGATGAGCTTTTTGGTCGCTTCGGTCAGGGCTTTTTCCGGGCCGATCGTACCGTCCGTCCAGATTTCGAGGATGAGCTTGTCATAATTCGTGCTTTGACCCACACGCGAATTGCCCACCGTGTAGTTCACGCGGCGCACCGGCGTGTAAATCGCGTCCACCGGTAGCTC
>DAOUGY010000097.1:0-9103 GCA_034428975.1 Anaerolineaceae bacterium
CCGATGATGTAGGCGTGCACCGAGCGCGGATCCACCTCGAAGTGCTGGCTGAGCAGGTAGCGGAAACGGGCGGTATCCAGAATGGTGCCGGAGCCGATCACGCGCCCCTGCGGCAGGCCGGAAAACTTGAGCGCGGCATAAGTGAGGATGTCGACCGGGTTGCTGGCGATCAGCAAAATGCCGTTGGGGTTGTTCTGCACGATGTTGGGAATGATGCTGCGGAAGATGTTGACATTGCGGCCGGCCAAATCCAGGCGGGTTTCGCCGGGGCGCTGGGCGCTGCCCGCGGTGACGACCGTGACCGCCGCGCCGGCGCAATCGGCATAATTGCCGGCCCACACCCGCGTGGGGCGCGCCATGGGCACGGCGTGGTTAAGGTCCATGGCCTCGCCTTCGGCTTTGGCCGTATTGGCGTCGATCAGCACAATTTCAGATGCGATGCCGCTGAGCAGCAGCGAATAGGCGAACGTGGCGCCTACATTACCGGCGCCGACAATCGCAACGCGAGTCGGGTGGTGAATTTCGTGTGTCATGGCACTCCTTTTTCTATTATTGTAGTGAATTCTGCGCGGATTGATACAGGCAATTGACCAATGAATTCCGCTTTCAACAGAGACACCCCGATATTTTGTCTAAAAAGGAATATAATCTTGCATAGACGGTATCATGACAGGCGGAGGGATCGGTCGTCCACCATCTTGACCGGCGTACATGATGACTGTATAATCCCTGACTTTGTCGGGATCTGTCGGTTTTCTCCAGATTTGGAGAGTGAGGATTTTTCATGAATGTAGATGATCAGAACGGAACGACGGTTTTTCGGCGCAGCACAGAATACACCCCTCCGCGTTCCTGGCGCACCTGGCTGATCGGCCGCCCGCTTTCCACGGCGGACGCCCCGCATCAGACCATTGGCAAGTTCATTGGTCTGGCGGTCTTCGCCTCGGATGCGCTCTCGTCCACCGCATATGCAACCCAGGAAATGCTCGTCATCCTCGTGGCTGCCGGCACGCTGGCGCTGGGGTATGTTTTCCCCATCTCCATTGCGATTGTCGTTTTGCTGGCGCTGGTCACCATTTCGTACGAACAAACTATCCACGCCTACCCCAACGGCGGTGGTTCCTACATTGTTTCACGCGATAATCTTGGCACCGTGCCGTCCATGGTGGCGGCGGCGTCCATCCTCACCGATTACGTGCTGACCGTGGCCGTGTCCATCTCGTCGGCTGTGGCGCAGGTGGTTTCGGCAGTACCGGCGTTGTTTGAGTACCGCGTGTGGATCGCGGTGGGCTTTGTCTTCTTCATTATGCTCATCAATTTGCGCGGCCTGAAGGAATCGGGCAAGGCCTTCGCCATCCCGACTTATTTCTTCATTGTCATGATGTTGGTCACGTTGGCGGTGGGCATGTTCCGCTATCTGACCGGTTCGCTGGGTACGGTGGTGAACCCGCCGGAAATTGAGATGGTGCATGCCGCTTCGGGCATATCGCTCTTCCTGCTGCTGCGCGCCTTCTCCAGCGGCACCACTGCGCTGACCGGTATCGAGGCCATCTCGGACGGCATCCCGGCCTTCAAAGAGCCGCGCACCAAGAACGCGGGCGCCACGCTGATCCTGATGGCGACGATCCTCTCCACGCTGCTGCTGGGCATTTCGTTCCTCTCGGCGCACATTCATGCCGTGCCGTCCGAAGCCGAAACCGTGATCTCGCAACTGGCGCGCACCGCGCTGGGCGGCCGCAGCGCGCTGTACCTGATGGTCATCACCGCCACCACCATCATTCTGGCGCTGGCGGCCAACACATCCTTTGCGGATTTTCCGCGTCTGAGCGCCATTACCTCAATGGACGGCTTGCTGCCGCGCCAACTGGCCTACCGCGGAAGCCGTTTGGTCTACTCGCGCGGTATCATCACCCTGGCATTGATCGCTTCGATTTTGATCATCATCTTTCAGGCCAGCGTGACCAAATTGATCCCGCTGTACGCCATCGGCGTATTCCTGTCCTTCACCCTGTCCCAATCGGGCATGGCGCGCCGCTGGTGGAAGATTGGCCAACTGAAAGAAGGCGAAGAGCGCAAAGAACGCGGTTCGACGCTGCGGCCGGATAAAAACTGGATGACCAAGATGGTCGTCAACGGCCTGGGCGCGCTGCTGACCATGATTGTGGCGATCATGTTCGCCATCACCAAATTCACCGATGGCGCCTGGATGGTGATCATCATCATTCCCATGATGGTTCTGGTCTTTTCCGTGATCCGACATCACTACGCTTCGGTTGCCAAAGCGCTGAGCACGGAGGATTACTTCTCGGCGCCGCGGATTGCCCGGCACCGTGTCATTCTACTGGTAGGCGGCGTGCACAAGGGCACGTTGAGCGCGCTGCGCTATGCCACCATGCTGAGTGACGATATCACTGGCGTGCATGTGTCCATTGACCCGGATGAGACGCGCAAAGTGCAGGAAAAATGGGAGCGGCTGGGACAAGGGTATCGCCTGGTCATCGTTGAATCGCCCTACCGGTTGTTTGTCGAACCGCTGCTGGAATACATCGACGAGCTGGACAAAAAACGCCAGCCCAACGAGGTGATCACCATTGTGGTGCCCGAATTTGTGCCGCGTCACTGGTGGAACAATTTGCTGCACACCCAAACGGCTTTCCTGCTGCGGATGGTGCTGATCTTTAAAAAGGATATTGTCATTACCAACATCCCCTATCAGGTGGATTAGGTTTGTGGGTTGGAGAGGTATAAGCGAGGAGCTATGAGAGTCATCGTGGTGGGTTGTGGGCGCCTGGGTATTGATCTGGCATACCGCCTGTTCAAGACCGGTAATGAAGTGACCGTGGTGGACGCCGTTCCGGCGGCCTTTTCCCTGCTCCCGGCGGATTTCACCGGCCGGCAGAGCGAAGGCGACGCGCTGAACAAAGAGGTGCTGCACCGCGCGGGCATTGATAAAGTGGACGCGCTGGCCGCCGTGACCAATTCGGACGCGGTCAACGCCGTGGTCGGGCACATCGCGCGCACCATTTACAACGTGCCGCGCGTGGTGGTGCGCAATTATGACCCGGCCGTACGCCCGCTGTTTGAGACCTTCGGCCTGCAGGTGATCAGCTCCACCAGTTGGGGCGCGCAGCGTATTGAAGAGCTGATTTACCACGAGGACACCCACGCGGTGTTTTCGGCGGGTAACGGCGAAGTGGAGATCTATGAATTCTACATCAGCGATGCGTTTGACGGCCGCCCGCTTTCCAGCGTGTTGGTGAGCAATGAGGTGGTGGCGGTGGCGTTGACCCGCGCCGGCAAGTCGATGCTGCCGGCAGGCGATGCCGTGCTGCGCGCCGATGACATTTTGCACATCAGCGCCACCTATGCCGGCATGGCGGCCATCCGCGATTTGCTGTGCGGCAACAAGAAGGAGAAATAACCATGCTGGTCATTATTGCAGGCGGCGGACGAACGGGCTCGCAACTGGCCAAGCTGCTCATCGGCCAGGGGTACGATGTGCATATTATCGAGAATCGCAAGGACATTCTGGCGCGCGATCACCGCGAATTGCCTACGGAGTCCATCTTTGAAGGCAACCCGCTGGATGTGAGTGTGCTGGAACGCGCCGGCATTCAGGACGCAGACGTGCTGGCGGCCACGACCACCAGCGATGAGCAGAACCTGGCGTTGTGCTACATGGCGCGCGAGCGCTACGGCACGCGCCGCACCATTGCGCGCGTGAACAACCCGCGCAACGCCTGGCTGTTCAACGAGCAGTTCAAGGTGGATGTGGCCCTGAACCAGGCCGACATTCTGGCCAGCCTGATTGAGGAGGAAATGTCGCTGGGCGACATGGTCACGCTGCTCAAACTTCGCCGCGGTCATTACTCGCTGGTGGAAGAAAAGATCCCGGCGGGCGCTTTGGCGATCGGCAAAGCCATCAAGGATATCAAGCTGCCGGAGCACTGCGTGATCGCCGGCATCATCCGCAAGGGCGAGGTGATTGTTCCGCGCGGCGTGACGGTTTTTGAAGCGGAAGACGAAGTGCTGGCGGTGACCGACCCGGAAGGCGCGCATCAACTGGCCGAGCTGTTTTCGCGGCCCAAGCCGGGAGCAAAAGCCGGCTGAATCGCCGGATTAAATTGACCGGAAGGCAACCCTGCGGTATAATGACGCTTCGTCGATCTATTACGATGCAATAACAATGGAAAGGTAGAGGAAGAGGAATGGTTAAGCGGACTTATCAACCGAAAATTCACCGCCGCCTGCGCGTGCATGGTTTCCGTGAGCGCATGTCCACGGCGGATGGCCGCGATGTTTTGAAGCGCCGCCGCCTGCGCGGTCGCCGCAAGCTGACTGTCAGCGCGAACAATCACGTCAAACGAATCCACTGGTAGGATTTCTCGTCTGCTGCCTGTTGGAGCGGCTTTCGAAGCCGGGAAAGCAGGATCGGCAGGTAATGGGTGAGACGCAAGTATCGACTGACCCGATCAACCGATTTCAAGCGAGTGCGGCGTTCTGGCAAGTCTCTGGCGCACTCGCTTGTTGTGTTGGTTGCTCTGCCCAACGAGATGGATCATTCGCGCGTGGCCGTTTCGGCCAGTCGCGCGGTGGGAGGGGCGGTGCAGCGGAATCTCGCCAAGCGGCGCCTGCGGGCCTGCATCGAGACGCATTCCGCGCAGCTTGCCCCCGGTTGGGACCTGATTTTTATGGCGCGCCAATCCATCCTTTCGGCACCCTATGACGAGCTTCAGGCGGCGGTTTCCAATCTACTGCGCCGCGCGCATTTGATCGTGAGCGATGAGCACAATTTATGATGTGAGGAACGATTATTCGGATGAGCCGCGGCTGCGCGATTTACCGCGAACGCTGTGGAATTTACCGCGCATCCCGTTCCTGGCGCTCATCCGTTTGTATCAAAAACTGGTTTCGCCCACGCTGCCGCCCAACACCTGCATTTTTTACCCCTCCTGCTCGCATTATGGTTACCAGGCCATTTACCGGTACGGGGCGATCCGCGGGGTGTTCATGGCGATCTGGCGGGTGTTGCGCTGCAATCCCTTCAACAAGGGCGGTTACGACCCGGTGCCCTGACGCGGTGAAGGTATTCCAAAAAAAGGTAAACTCCGAAGATGAATTCCAAGAAAATTCTTTCTCTGATCTCTCTGCTGACGGCGGCTGTTCTTCTGGCCGGCTGCGCGGCCGGTCCGTTGGTTTCTTCCTGGCCGGGCGTGCATGTGGATGAGAACAATGTTTACATCGCCGATGCCGGTCAGGTTTCTGCGCTGCGCTCGGCGGATGGCGGCCTGATCTGGAATTACCCGGCAGAAAAGGGCAATCGCTACTTCTACGCGCCGCCGGCGACTGGCGACGGCCTGGTGGTGGTTGGTGATTTCGCCAAGACGCTGGTCGGGTTGGACGCCGCCAACGGCAACGAAAAATGGTCGTTCAAAGAGTCCAGGGACAACTGGATTGCCCCCTCGCTGCTGGTGGGGGATGTTGTACTGGCGCCCTCGGCCGATCATATCCTTTACGCGCTGGACCGCAACGGCAACAAGTTGTGGACGCTGGAAACCGGCAAGGCGCTCTGGTCGCAGCCGGTCAGCAATGGCGAAGAGGTGTACCTGGGCTCGATGGACCACAAAGTATACGCCGCCGATCTGAAGACCGGCGCGGAATTGTGGTCGGTGGACCTGGGTGGCGCCGTGCTGGGTTCGCCGCTGCTGGTGGACGGACGCCTGTACGTGGGCACCCTGGCGGGCGAATTGCTGGCGCTGGATACGCTCAACAGCGGCGCCGAGTACTGGCGCATCAAGCTGGATGGCGCGCTGTGGGCTACCCCGGTGATGCATGAGGGTGCGCTCTATCTCGGTTCGCAGGGCGGCAAGGTGTACCGAATCAACGCGCAAAGCGGCGCGGTGGAATGGGAAAAAGACGCCGGTTCGCCGGTGGTCGGCATCGCCGCTGTGGTGGCAGATAAAGTGGTCTTTGGCACGGAAGCCGGCCAGGTGTTGACCTATAATTTCGATGGGACGGCCGGCTGGACATACACAATTAATGGTAAACTTTACAGCGGCATCTTCGCATCTGGCGAGCGCATCATCGTGCCGGTGATGGGCGGCGATCAACTGATCCAGACCCTGATGGCGGATGGCAGCGCATCCTGGTCGTACACACCGGCCAAGAAATAGCAGATAGGATAAAACCACATGTGGGACACTCTGATCATTGCCCCGTTTATTAATGCCCTGTTGTTCATCTATCAACTGGTCGGGCAGAACTTTGCGGTTGCCATCATTCTCTTCACCATCCTGATCCGCTTGCTAACTCACCCGTTGATGGTCAAGCAGATCAAAGGCGCGCAGGCCATGCAAGAACTGCAAAAAGACCCGCGTTACCTGGAGCTGCAGAAGAAATATGCCAACGACAAGCAGAAGCTGCAGGCTGAACAGGCCAAGCTGATCCAGGAACTGAAGATCAACCCCTTCTCGTCCTGCCTGCCGACCCTCATCCAATTCCCGATCATCATCGGTCTATACCAGGCCATCACGCAAACGATGGCCTCGGCGCCGATGCAAATGCTCAACCTGACCAAGCACATTTACCCGGCCGTGTTGAGCGCCGCCGATCTGCTGCCATTGAACAGCCGCTTCCTCTGGATGGACCTGGGCCAGCCCGAACGCCTGATCATCCCCGGTTTGTCGTTCGGCATCCCGGTTCTGGCGCTGATTGTGATGGCCACCACTTTCCTGCAGGGTAAACTGTCCATGCCGGCCAGCACCACCCCCACCGAAAAAGGCAAACCCGATCAGGGCCAGATGATGACCAGCATGATGAATATCTACATGCCCATCTTCATGGGCTGGCTGGCGCTCACGCTGGCTTCGGGCCTGGCGATCTATTTTGTGGCGTCCAACCTGATCGGTATTGCCCAGTACGCCGCGCTGGGGCGTATCCACTGGAAGAACTTGCTGCCATCCCGCAAGTCGCAGCCGGCTCCCCGGAAATGACTTGCTTCTTGAGGCGAAAAAATGAGTCCTGAAAAAACAACGCTCGAAATCATAGCACCAACCGTGGATGAAGCCGTGGCGCGTGGATTGGGCCAGTTGGGTCTGTCGCGTGAACAGGTGGATGTGGAAGTGCTGGACAGCGGCAGCCGCGGTGTATTTGGGCTGGGTTCGCGCCAGGCGCGCATACGCCTGACCTTGCGCGCTTCCGGCCAGCCGATCGAATTGGACGAGGAAGTGGAAGAAGAGCCGCAAATTCCGGTGGCTTCCGCCGCGCCGGTCCGCCCGACCAGCCCCGCCAACCTGCTGGATGATGATGAATTCATCCTGCAAACCTCGCGTGAGGTGGTGGGCGAACTGCTGGAGCGCATGAAGATTCAGGCGCGGGTCAATGCGCGCTTTGTCCAGCCGGCCGACGAAAAAGATCAGCGCCTGGTCATGGTGGACGTCAAAGGTGACGATCTGAGCATCCTGATTGGCCGCCGCTCGGAGACGTTGAATGCGCTGCAGTATATTGCCAGCCTGATTGTGTGCAAAGAGGTGGGGCATTGGGTGGCGCTGCTGATCGATGTGCAGGGTTACCGCGAACGCCGCGACCGGCAACTGCGCCAGATGGCCCGCCGCATGGCCGAACAAGCCGTGCAGTCTGGCCGCCGCCAGGTGCTGGAGCCGATGCCCGCCAACGAGCGCCGCATCATCCATTTGGAGCTGCGCGATCACCCGCATGTGATCACCGAAAGCAGCGGCGAAGAGCCGAACCGCAAGGTGACCATCACGCTGAAGAAAGAACAATAATCCTTCTGCCGAAATAACGAGGCGCGGCCCTGTAATCCACAGAGCCGCGCCTCTTGTTTTTAACCTTCCGGGGTACTGCCTGGTTATTGGGCGTCGAAATCTCCGGCCTGATAAGCGACGCACACGGTTCCCGGCCCCACGTGCGAGCCAACCACGGGGCTGATGTCGGTCAGGATCATCTCGACCGGTTTGAAACGGGCGAGGGCGGCCTCCATCACCTCATCGGCGGTGGCGCGCGCCAGCGAGTGGAATACCGACAGGCGCACCGGCGTGCGTCCGGCAATGCCCTCTTCCACCAGGTCCAACATGCGCTGGATGGCCTTGCGCTGCGAGATGACGCTGCCCACCAGCTCGATCTTGCCTTCGCGGATTTCCAAAATGGGTTTGATGTTGAGCGCCGCGCCCATCAGCCGTTTGGCGCTGTTGATGCGCCCGCCGGCTGCCAGGTACTTGAGTGTGTTGACCGTGAAATACACGCCCGTATGCTCGATGGAATGGCGCGCGATCTGCTCGCAGGTTTTCAGGCCGGCGCCGCCGGCTGCGGCGCGTGCTGCCGCAAGCACCTGAAAGCCCAGGGCCATCGAGACGAACCGGCTGTCCACCAGTGCCACGCGATCGGCGGGGTAGTCGCGCACCACGCTGGTGGCTGTTTCGTAGGAGCTGGAGATTCCGCTGGAGATGGGCAGCACCAGCACCTCGTGGCCGGCGTCGAGCAGCACGTCGAGGTTTTCCTTCAATTCGTGCGCCGAAAGCTGGCTTGTTTGGGGCAGGCTGTCGGACGTGGATAGGCGGGTGTAGAATTCGTCCGCCTGAATATCGATGCCGTCGCGATAAGTCTGGCCGTCCCAGGTCAGGGTGAGAGGGATGACGCGCACGGGTAGATCACGAATAATGGGTTCAGGCAAGTAGGCGCTGCTGTCAGTCAGGACGATGACATTGGACATACGGTTCCACCTTTGAATGAGATTGGGATGGGGGATGATCCATCCGAGGGTTTGCGGAAAATCCGACCTTGAACGGCATGCCGTGTGCAAGGGCTGCCTGAAACGCAGGTGCTTTTCAGTCTGGAGACGATTATAATGGGGAATAGGGCGAAATTCAAAAAACGATGACGACGAGGTGAACGGTGCGTGCGGTAGATATCATTATCAAAAAACGTGAGCGGGGTGAGTTGACCCGCGAAGAAATTAAATTTTTCGTTGAGGGATTCACGCGTGGTGACATCCCCGATTATCAGGTGGCGGCCTGGGCGATGGCTGTGCTGTTGAACGGCATGAGCGACCGCGAGGTGACCGACTTGACACTGGCTATGGCGCATT
>DAOUGY010000098.1:0-17956 GCA_034428975.1 Anaerolineaceae bacterium
ATTATTACCAAGTTGGTGGATATCCTATTTCAAAATATATAGAAGAGGAGATTTCCTTTGACGAAGCGAATCCTTGCATTTGGTAAGCCGGTCTACGATATGATCGTCACACCGGTGATCACGCGCCGCGAACGCGTGCTTTCTGGCTGCTCGACCAATGCCTGCCTGGCGCTGGCCAAGTTGGGCGCGCAGGCCACGCTGGTGGGCATGGTTGGGCCGGATTTTGAAGAGCACATGCGCGCCGATATGCGCAAGTACAACGTGGAAGGCATTCTGCTGCCCTCGAAAGAAACCGGCGGCTTCAGTCTGATCTATGATGAGCGCGGCGATCGCGAGCTGACCATTCTGGGCGTTGCCGATGACCTGCCGGATGCGGTGGAGGCTCTGCCCGACGCGGACATTGTCCTGATCGGTCCGATTCTGGGGGAGACCTCGCCCGCTTTGGTGCGGTTTATTAAGTCCAAAAGCAACGCACCGATTTTTCTGGACCCACAGGGCACGCTGCGCTTTTTGAAGGGTGACGACGTGGCCCATGAGTTGACCGATATGTACCGCGAGATCGCGGCCATGTCCACAGTGGTAAAAGCCAACGAGATGGAAACCGAGGTGATCACCGGCGTGCAGCCGCGGCAGGATCCGGAAAAAGCGGTGCGTGAGTTGTATCGATCGGGCTGCCAGATCGCCATCACCACGCTGGCCGAAGCCGGATCGATCATCTACGACGGCAAGCGGGTGTATGAAATTCCGCCGTTTACCACCCATGCGATTGACCCGACCGGCGCGGGCGATACGTATGCCGCCGGTTTTATGTTCAAATACCTGGAAGACCCCACCGATCTGGTGGCCGCGGGTTGTTTTGGCTCGGCGGTGTCGTCGGTGATGGTGGAAAATGTTGGTCCGTCGTTCCCGTTGACGCTGGACGAGGCACTGCGCCGCCAGCAGAGTTTGCTGCAGGGACCGAAGAAACTGAAGCTCTAGTCCGGAGGGCTCATGCTGACCAATTTTCGCTCGTTCTATGAAAAGGCATCCATCCCGTTTGGCAAGGCCAGCGCGCGTTTTGGGTTAACCGCCGACCATTGGACAGCGTTTGGCGTGCTTTCGGCGGCGCTGGCGGCGGTTGCCTTTG
Source organism: Anaerolineaceae bacterium (assembly GCA_034428975.1). Classification (GTDB taxonomy): domain Bacteria; phylum Chloroflexota; class Anaerolineae; order Anaerolineales; family Anaerolineaceae; genus DAOUGY01. The sequence goes on from DAOUGY010000098.1 coordinate 1,127, forward strand.
CCCAGCAGCGGTACTGGTTGGGCCTGGCGATGGTGGTGGTGATGAACATTGCGGACATGCTGGACGGCGCCACGGCGCGCGCCACCGGCAAGACACGCTTGTTCGGCACCGTGCTCGATCATTCCACCGACCGTTATGAAGAATACCTGCTGGTGGCCGGGCTGCTGTTGGGCGGCGCGATTTCTCCACTGCTGGCGATGGTGGCGTCCTCGGGCATCATCATGGCTTCCTACGTGCGCGCCAAGGTGGAATCGGTTTCCAATCTCAAGCAGGGCGCGGTGGGGATTGCCGGACGGCAAGAAAAATTGATCCTATTGATGGCAAGCCTGATTTTGTTCGGGCTGGGCCTGAACGCGTGGGCCAATGGGGCGATGTGGGTGCTGGGGATCATCTCGCACATCACGGCCTTTCAACGACTGGCGGATGCGAAAAAGCGGATGGGTACTCCGCCCGCAGCCGGAGTATAACGCAGTACAATCAGCACACACAGGAGGCGGTATGATTAATGGCTTTACGATCTTTGGGCTAAAGATCTATTTCTACGGCATCATCATCATGACAGGCGTTGTTCTGGCAACGCTGCTCTCGGCGCGCCGCGCCAAGGCCAAAGGACTGAACCCCGATTTCATCTGGGATATCGTCACCTGGGTGGTGATCGGCGGCATCATTGGCGCGCGCATCTGGCATATTCTCACGCCCTCGCCGGCGTTGGTGGAACGGGGAATCACCACGCAGTATTATCTGACGCACCCGCTGGCCATGCTCGATATCCGCAACGGCGGCCTGGGCATTCTGGGCGCGGTAGTGGGCGGCGGGCTGACGTTGTTCTTCCTGCTCAGGCGTCGAAAAGAACCCTTTGGCCGTTGGGCGGATGTGATTGCGCCTGGCTTGATTCTGGCGCAGGCCATCGGCCGCTGGGGCAATTTCGTCAATCAGGAACTGTACGGCGGGCCGTCGAATTTACCCTGGGCAATTTATATCGATCCGCAGCACCGCTACCCGGAATTTGCCAACGTGGAGTATTATCATCCCACGTTCCTGTATGAATCGCTGCTTAACCTGGCGGTGATGGGCTTTTTGCTGTGGGCGGACAAACGCTGGAAGAATTGCCTCAAAGAGGGCGATCTGTTCCTGTTCTATACGACGCTCTATCCGCTGGTGCGCTTTGGGTTGGAGTTTCTGCGCCTGGATTCGTCGGAGCTGTTTGGCATTAATGCCAACCAGTGGATTATGCTGGTGATTGCGCTGGGCTCCATGGGCCTGCTGATTTACCGCCACCGCGATCGTCTATTTGGCGGCAAGAAAGCGGCTGAGACCACCGACGAACCGGTCTCCTGATCCATTCTTTCAAGGCAAGGGTGACGATGCGCGAGGCGCCGAATACTCTCGAACGAAGGGGAGAGTGTGCGCCTCGCGCAGATTTAAATCCGGGAGCATGTCGATGATTCATACGGAAGATCTCTCCAAGCAATTTGATTCGTTTTGGGCGGTGGATGGCGTAAACCTGGATGTACCGGCCGGAAATGTATTGGTGCTGCTGGGACCCAACGGCGCGGGTAAGACGACCACCGTGCGCATGCTCACCTCCATTTTGCGGCCGACGCGCGGAACGGCGCGTGTGGCCGGGTATGACGTGATTCAGGATGCCGATCGGGTGCGCGGGGCGGTGGGGGTGCTGACCGAGCACCACGGCCTGTACGGACGCATGAATGCGGTGGAATATCTGGAGTTCTACGCCAGACTGTACCGGCTGGATGGAGCCATGGCCGCGCAGCGGCGCGATTCACTGCTGGAGCAGTTTGGATTATCCGATGATCGCAAGCGACGGTTGGGGGAGTATTCCAAAGGCATGCGCCAGAAACTGGCATTGGTGCGCGCCTTGCTGCACGACCCGCAGGTGCTGCTGCTGGACGAGCCGACATCGGCGATGGACCCGGAGAGCGCGCGCATGGTGCGGGATGCCATTCGCAGCCTGCGGTCGGGAGACCGCACCATTTTGTTGTGCACGCACAATCTGGTGGAAGCCGAGGAGTTGGCCGATCAGGTGGCCATCATCCGGCGCGGGCGGATTATTCTCAACGATACGCTGTCCGGCCTGAAACGGGAATTGTTGGGACCTGCTGAATACGAAGTGCAACTGACCGGTGGGCTGAACGGCTGGACGCCGGATGTGCCGGGGGTGACGGTCAGCGGGCACTGGGAAGGAGGTCTCCGTTTGCGTGTAGCCAATCCAGGGCAAAGCAACCCGGAGCTGCTGCGCCAGATGGTGAACCACGGACTGGAGGTGGTGGCCCTGCAGGAGGTGCCGCGCAGCCTGGAGAACGTTTATCTGGAGGCGGTAAATCGCCTGAACGGGGAGGTGCCGAATGTTGGATGAACTGCGCCCGGCCCTGACCATCACCCGCCGCGAAGTGCGTGATCAGTTCCGCGATTGGCGCATCATCTTCCCCATCGTCGGGCTGACGGTTTTCTTTCCGTTCCTGATGAATTTCACCGCCAATCAACTGCTGGGGTTTGTGCGCAGCTACGGAGCCTCGATCATCGGTGAGCGCCTGGTACCGTTTCTGTTGATGATCGTGGGCTTTTTTCCAATTTCGGTTTCACTGGTGATTGCCCTGGAGACATTTGTCGGGGAAAAAGAACGCGGCAGTATTGAGCCACTGTTAAACACGCCGCTGAAAGATTGGCAGTTGTATCTGGGTAAATTGCTGGCCGCCACCGTTCCGCCGCTTTTTGCCAGCTTTTTGGGCATGGCGGTGTACATCGCCGGATTGATCCTGACCGATGTGCCGCTGCCTCCGGCGCCGGTGGTGGCGCAAATCATTGCGCTGACCATTGTGCAGGCCTTTATGATGGTGAGCGGGGCGGTGGTGGTGTCCAGCCAGGCTACCTCGGTGCGCGCGGCGAACCTGCTTGCGAGTTTCATCATCATCCCGTCGGCGCTGCTCATTCAGGGCGAGGCGATTGTGTTGTTCTGGGGCGATTGGGACGTGCTGTGGTGGGCGGTGGGCGGGCTGATGGTGCTGTCCGTGCTGCTCATCCGCGTCGGCCTGGCCCATTTTCAGCGCGAGGAACTGCTGGGGCGTGAAATTGATGTGCTCAATCTGAAATGGGCCGGGCGGGTCTTTCGCAAGACGTTCACCGGCGGGGCAACCACCCTGCGCGAGTGGTGGTTCGGTACGCTGCCGCGCGCCCTGCGCGAATTGCGCACGCCGTTGTGGATTGTTTCTGCGGTTTTCATCCTGGCGGTGGCCGTGGGGGTGTGGTTGAGCGGGCGTTACCCGCTGCCGAACATCTCCGATAATCAGAGCGTGCTGGATGCGCTGGGCACGATGCGGTCGGTTGTGCCAGTGTTTTCGGTGAAGCCGCTGCTGTTGATCTTCTGGCAGAACGTGCGTGTGCTGCTGGCAGCTTTTATTGTAGGAGCCTTTTCGTTTGGCATTCTGGGGATTTTGCTGGTGAGCGCCACCTGGGTGGTTGCGGGGATGGGCGCCGGATTGCTGGTTGGACTGGGCGCCATGCAAGCCGGAGCGGTGCTGGGGTTGTTTTTACCGCACGGCCTGTTGGAGATCCCGGCCATTCTGCTGGCCGCTGCGGGGATTTTGCGCGGCGGAGCGCTGCTGGCCACACCGGATGCGCGCCATACGATTGGCGAAGTGTGGATCACTACGCTGGCCGAATGGATTAAAATCATGGTAGGCGCAGTAATTCCGCTGCTTCTGGTCGGCGCCGCGTTGGAAGCCTGGGTGTCCCTGTCAGTGGCGCAGGTTTTGATCCGTTAGTGTAAACAAGGTGAACGATGAAAGCGCGTCTCACCATACTGGGTTCGGCTCATTCTTTGGCCGATGAAGAGCATGAAAATACTCATTTTGTTTTACAGGCGGGCGAGCATACGGTGCTGATTGACTGTGCCGGCAGCCCGTTGGTGCGCCTGAAACGCGCCGGCGTGGATCCGCGGGCCATCACGGATGTTGTGGTCACGCATTTCCACCCGGACCATGTCGCGGCGCTGCCGCTGCTGCTGATGGACCTATGGCTGCTGGGGCGGAAGCACGTGTTGGATATTTACGGGCCGATCCATGCCATTGACCGGTTGGACGCCATGATGGGTTTGTACGAAACGGAACGCTGGCCGGGCTTTTACCCGATCGTATTTCACCCGCTGGGTGAGGTGGAACGCCAACCCCTGATCGAGAGCGCCGATCTGCGTCTGTGCAGCTCGCCGGTAAAGCACCTCATCCCCACGATTGGACTGCGCATTGAAAACCCGCGCACGGGCGCCGGCGTGGTCATTTCCAGCGATACCGAACCCTGCGCGAGTGTCATGCGCCTGGCACAGGACTGCGATATTTTGATCCACGAAGCCACCGGGCACGGCGCTGGTCACAGCTCGGCAGCCGAAGCCGGCGATGTAGCGCAAAGCGCTGCGGCCGCCGAATTGGTGTTGATTCATTACTCTCCGCCGCGGGCAGAGCGATTGCTGGAAGACGCCGCGAAGCATTTTCCGGGCAGTGTGCGCCTGGCGGAAGATTTTATGGAGATTGAGTTTTAGTTTTCAGATGGATTTACCAGCCGTCCAGGTAGGGCATCCACTCGGCGGCTTCGTGCGAATGACGGCCAAACACATAGCGCGCGCTGGTGGGGGGTGTTTGTGGCGAACGGAGAAGATGCATGCCCGAATCGGCCAGTAGCCGCCCACCTTTGCGGTGATTGCACGCCGGGCAGGCGGTGACCACATTGACCCAGATGTGCTGCCCACCCAAATGGCGTGGGATGACATGATCAATGGTGAGCATGCCGCCGTGTTTGCCGCAATACTGGCAGGTGAAATTGTCGCGTATAAGGATTTCGCGGCGGGTCAGCTTGACCGGCCGGCGCGGACGATGTACCATGGAAAGCAGGCGAATGATGGATGGGCGTGGAAAGGCCTGACGGGCTGTGTGAACGGTTCCTCGACCGTTGAGCACCAGCATGGCCTTATCGGCGATGATCAGGCACAGCGCCCGCTGCATCGAGCAGATATTAATCGGTTCGAAGTTGGCGTTGAGCACCAAAACACGTTCCGGCGCGCTCGTCTCCATGGATAAAATTATAGCACGCCTGAAAATATGCTACGCTCACGGACACTATGGGAGGCAATCGATGAATGTGTTGATCACCGGCGGTAGTGGAATGATCGGGCGTCGTTTGACTGCGCGCCTGCACCAGGATGGCCATCGGGTTTGGATTTTGTCACGCAATCCGGAAACGGCGAAAATACCGGACGGGGCGGCCGCCTTTGCCTGGGATGCGCGCACGCCCGAGGGCTGGAGCGACCTGGTGGAGGAAGCCGATGTAATTCTCAACCTGGCGGGGGCCAATATTGGTGAACGGCCATGGACGAATGAGCGCAAGGCGCTGATTCGTAGCAGCCGTTTGGATGCGGGTCAGGCGGTGGTCGAAGCGGTACGTCTGGCCAGGCACAAACCCGGCCTGGTGGTGCAGGCCTCGGCGGTGGGGTATTACGGCCCAAGCGAAACCCAAACCTTTGAGGAAAGTTCACCAGCCGGGCGCGATTACCTGGCCGGAGTGGCGGTGGATTGGGAAAATTCCACACGCGCGGTGGAAGATATGGGCGTGCGGCGTGTGATTTTGCGCACCGGTTTGTTATTGGCGCGCGACGAGGGCGTTTTACCACGCACGGCGCTGCCGGTTCGCCTGTTTGCCGGCGGTTCGCTGGGCAGCGGGCGGCAGTGGTATTCTTGGATTCACTGGAAAGATGAAATTGAAGCAATTGTCTTCTTGATGAAGCACCCGGAAGCCAGCGGAGCCTTTAATTTAACGGCCCCTGCGCCGCGCACCAATGCCGAATTCATGCTGGCGCTGGCGCGCACGCTGCAAAAACCGTACTGGCTTCCGACGCCGGGCTTTGCGTTGAAAACCGTGCTGGGCGAGATGAGCGACCTGGTTTTGAAAGGTCAAAAAGTGATTCCTGCCCGCCTGCCCGCGCTGGGCTACCGTTTTCAATTTGGCGATCTGGAGAGCGCGCTGCGCGAGATCTACGCGTAAGGCTGATCAGGGCTGCTGAGCGGTCTGCATCAACTGCCGCCCGATGCTCTGTGCCAGGCGCGGGTCATTTTCTTCCAGCACCAGCGCCAGAGCAAAAGCGTTGCCCTGCCAGTCCAGCGTTTCGGCCGGCGGGATGCTGCCCGCCAGGTACCAGCTCACCGGGTTGGCGCGATCGTACGAGCGGCCGGTGGTCTCCCAGTAGGGTGAGGGGCCGGCGGCGAGCAGGCGAGACGCTTCTGCGGCGGCTTCGATCGATAAGGCACTGCGAGTGCTGCCGCCGGGCAGCACCACCCAACCCTGCTCGGGCGTTTGCACGGCCAGGGCGATCCACGGTTGCGGACGAACGCCTTTACCGTTGCTCAACGAAGCCGCCGCCAGCGCCATGTGCAGCGGGGTGGCGGTCGGGCCGCTGAACCCCAGCAGGGCTTGTACGGCATTGTTCCAACTGGAAAGAGAAGCGGCGGGCGCGGTGGGCAGGGGGAAATCGAGCGTTTGGTACAGCCCCAGACGGGTGTACAGGTCGTTGAGCGCTGTGGACGAGAGCTGGTTATTGATGTCGATCAGCGCGCCGGGGCAGCCGGCTTGAATCCCATCTCCCCAGCCGCGGCTGGAGGTTAACGGCAACGCGCAATCCTCAAAATGATTTTCGTACACATAACTGAACTGATTGGGCGTATCGGGCAGTGAACCCGAGGCCAGCGCGCGCGCCAGGATAAAAGGACCGATGGCGGTTCCGACCGGGTAACTGCCCTGGGCGGCGCGATTGAGCAGGGGGGCGGCAGGATCACTTTGCCAGGCAGCGCCAAATTCATCCACCTGATTGGCGTTAAAAGTCGGATGGGACGACATGACGAGAATCTCGCCGGTGCGGGCGTTGACCATCACAATCGCGCCGGTGTGCTCGGCGAGCAGATCGTCCGCTTTTTGCTGTAGACGAAGGTCGAGGCTGAGACGCACATCCAAACCGGGCGGGGTTTGACCATAAAGCAGGTGATTCATCCAAATGGTGGAGGCAGGCAAGCCCTGCAGCCCGCGCAGGTAGGGATCGAGGGCCTGCTCGAGGCCGCTCTGGCCGTAGGTGGCACTCGTGTATCCAACCACCGGGCTGAGAGCCGGGTAAGCGATGATGCGCTGCAATGTGCCGGGATCGCCGGTGGTGGTGGCCAGAGGTGTATTGCGGCGGTCGAGAATGGCTCCGCGCCGCACATACCGGTCGGTGATGGCGCGGCGGGGATTATCGGTGCGGGTGAGCAATTCATCCGAACGCACAAAAGCCCAGTAGCCGTTGACCAATGCCAGTGCGACCAGCGCCAGACTGATTCCGGCACCGACCACTAAGAACGGCGTGGGGTTGCGCGCGCCGGTGGGTTCGTCACCGCTTTGGTTGGAAATGAGCAGCAGCGCCAGCAAAGCCAGCATGCAGGTCAGCAGAGAAGAACCGCCGTAGGAAATGAACGGCAGAGTGACGCCGGTGAGGGGCAGCAGACGCAGGTTGCCGCCGATGATGAGAATGCTTTGCGCGCTCAGATAAATGGCCAGGCCGCCGGCCAGAAAACGGTGAAAGCGATTATCGGTATGAAGGGCGGCAGCCAGACCGCGCACGGCGATCAGACCGATCAAACCCAGCAGGGCCAGCGTGCCGACCAGACCACTTTCTTCGGCAATGGCGGCGAAAATAAAATCGGAATGGGCGACCGGCACCACGGACGGGCTGCCCAGGCCGGGACCCTGACCGAAGACGCCGCCGGCGGCCACCGCCAGCAGCGATTGAACAATTTGATATGACCGGCCGCTGGGATCAAGCCAGGGGTTCAACCAGGCTTCCATGCGCAGGCGGATCACGTCAAACAACCCGTAGCCCAGCGCAGCCGCGCCGAGCAGCGAAACTGCGCTGATCACCAGCATGCGGCGTTTGCCGGTGGCCAGATATACCACCACGGTAAACAGCAGCAAAAAGAGGGATGCGGTACCGAGGTCACGTTGAACCACCAGGATTGCCAAGGCGGCGCCCACCAGCACCAGCGCGGGGGTGATCAGCTGCAGCAGACTGTTGTTGAGTGGGATGCGGTCGGCCAGATAGGCGGCCAGGAAGGCTACCAGCAACAGCTTGAGCGGCTCGGATGGCTGCAGGTAAACCCCGGCAAAGCCCAACCACAGGTGCGGTCCCAGCCCGCCGGGGTAGGTGCCAAAGACGAAGGTCAGGGCGGCCAGCAAAAGCCCACCGGTCAGCCAGAGGTATTTGTAGCGGCGCAGGGCGGCCAGCGGGTTGGGTACGCGCAGGATGACCAGGCAGGCCAGTAAACCGACGATCAGCCAGAGCGTTTGTCGCGCGCCGAACGGCGCGCTGAGCCGCCAGATGGTGAGCAACCCCCAGCCGGTTAGCAATGCGGCGGCCGGCAACAGATACGGGTCGCTGTGCGGCAAGCGGGCCTGCACGCGACGCTGCAGCAGGGCAAAGCCCGCCAGCCAGGCCAAATAACCGGTCCAATGCGAACTGCGCAGAGCCACGTCCCAGGAGTGTTGATAGACGACGGGGGCCAGGGTGAGCGCGGCAGAATAGAGAAAAAGGAAAACAGCCGCCAGAGTCATCAGGCGGCTTTGCAGTTTCTCCCTGTCGCTTGGGCCGGTACGGTACAGTCTCACGCCGATAGATATTTGTTAATTAAAATGCCAAGACGCGAACGGGTTTCCGGCGGGATGATGTCGGTGCGCGTGATGAAGGCATTGGCCATGGCATGATCGCACCCGCAGGAGATCGCTTCAGGCAGCTGCTCGATCAGGATGCGCACGGCTTGCTGGGCGACCTGCGTGTTGCGCAGCAGGGTGCGGATGACCATTTCCACGCTGACCGGCTCTTCCGAGACATGCCAAACGTCGTAGTCGGTGACGTGGGCCATGGTGCAGTAGCACATTTCGGCTTCGCGCGCCAGAAAGGCTTCGGGCGAGGCGGTCATGCCAATGATGGACATACCCCAGGAGCGGAAGAGGTTGGATTCGCCGCGGGTGGAGAACCGCGGCCCTTCGATGGTGACCAGCGCGCCGCCCATGTGCGAGACAGCCCCGGCGCTGCCCACCGCCTGAACCACTAACTCCGAAAATTCATGGCAATACGGGTCGGCGACGCCGACATGGGCCACAAGTCCGTCTTCGAAGAAAGAGGATTTGCGTTTGCGGGTGAAATCGACCAGTTGGTCAGGGATGACGATGTGCCCGGGGGCGTAATCGTCCCGCAAAGAGCCGCACGCGCTGATGCTGAGCACGCGCTGGATGCCCAGCGCTTTAAAAGCGTATATATTGGCGCGGTAATTGACCTCGGTGGGGTTGATAAAGTGACCGATGCCGTGACGCGCCAGGAAGGCGACGCGTTTACCATTCAGGCTGCCGAGGATAATCGGCGAGCTGGGTTTTCCAAAAGGGGTATCGGCTTCGATTCGTTCGATGTCGATCAGGCCGGGGAATTCATACAACCCCGAGCCGCCGATGATCCCTAAAATGGGTGCGTTTGACATGGCATCCTCCCAGAAGACTGAACACATGATGGATGTACGTATGATAGCACAGAGTGCTTGAAACTTCTCCGTCGGTTACGGCAGGATGTTGATGCGAATCAATGAACCGCCGCAGGCGACCTCGTCCCCCGAGATGATCACGGTGGGGGTGGTCACGGGTTCTTTGTTCAGCAGGGTTCCGTTGGTGGAGCGCAGGTCTTCCACCCACCACTGGCGATCATGATATGAAAATCGCGCGTGGCGTGAGGAGACGGTTTCGTCCGGGATGACCAGATCACATGAAGGGTCACGACCGGCAAAGATATCGGGAGCGGCGATCTGCTGTCGGAAATCGCCGCCGGCGCAGGATACAAAAACGGAGAGAGGCGGTACGCGCCGCTCGGACGCCAGACGCGCCTGGGCGCGCAATTCACGCCACAGAGTGATGAGCGCCCACGCCAAAAAGGCATACAACGCGGCGGCCAGCAAGAACCGTAAAATGAGAACGATGATAGCGCTCAAAGGTTACTCCAAAAGCTCCGGATCGCCGGCCGGCGGCGGAACAGCCGGAAGTCTGCCGGTGGAATGATTGTCTGGCGCCGATTCCTCGGCGTAGATGATGTTGATGCCGGCAAAGGAGATGACGTCGCCGGCCTGCAAATAATGCTGGCTGACGCGCGCGCCGTTGATGAATGTTCCGCCGGTGGAATTCAGATCAAACAACACATACTGGCCGCGTACGGCGCGGATCTGGGCGTGACTGCGCGAGACGCGCGGGTCATCCAGAACCAGATGATTTTCTGGACGGCGGCCGATGTTGATGACGGAATCGGTCAATGGGAAGATGCGCGTACCGTCCACGATTAGATAGGCATTGACCGGGCGGGCGGCGGATTCGGTGTGGGCAGGTTCGGCGCGCGTGGCCCACACGGCGGTGTGGTTGGGTTGATCATCGGAGGTGGCTGCCATCACTTGCACATCATCCGGGGCCAGCTGGGGATTGGCGGCCAGGCGCAGCGAAGGCGGATTGATGAAGCGCAGTCCGGCTTCCAGAGCGGCTTCGCGCAGCGCGCCTTCCAGCGCTTCCAGCCAGACATTCTGAGGCGGCAGCGCGGCGATGACCTGCGGATGCAAATAGATGATGTAGGCTTCCGGCGCAAGCACCGTGCCGTTGATCTCTTCCACCAGACTGCGCTGCATGGCTTCCATCCAGCGTTGCGCCAGACGGTCGCGCGTGTTGATCCAGGGGAAGACGGCTGTGCTCTCTTCGATCAGGCGCTGCAGAACAGCTTCGAGTTCATCCAGGCGAGTCTTCATACCGTATAATTATAATCAAGAATGGAGCGAAGCAACGAGATGCAGCCTTTTCGTCCGATGTGGAAAGAGGTGGCGCACACAGCCGACTGGGCGCTGCACGTGCAGGCGCCGGATGTGGCTGCGCTGCTGATCACCGCGGCGCAAGGCATGTACGCTCTGATGGACATACGCATCGCCAATTCACCGGAGCTGACGCAGGATATTCATGTTTCCGCGGGCGATGTGGAGTCGCTGCTGGTCGGGTTTCTCAATGAGCTGTTGTTCCGGGCCGAAGAGCAGCGGATGGCGTTCACCGGTTTTGACCTGACCTGGCAGAACGGGGAGTTGAACGGACATCTGCATGGTGGGCGCATCACGCGGCAATTCAAGGAGATCAAAGCGGTGACCTACCATAACATGCGGGTATCCGCCGGCCCGGCCGGGCTGGAGACGACGGTTGTGTTTGATGTTTGACAGGGCATACCATGATTCGCCTGACCGATTTGAAGAAAATCAGTGAGTTTGAATGGGAAATCCCGCGCAGCTACCGCGCGGATATGCGCGTGAGCGTGCGCCTGTTCGCCACGCGCCGCCTGCTGGAAAAGGCCGCCGAGGATGCCTCGCTGGAGCAGGCGGTCAATGCCGCCACGCTGCCGGGGCTGGTGGGGCATGTGGTGGTGATGCCCGACATGCATCAGGGCTACGGGTTTCCCATCGGCGGGGTGGCCGCCACGCGCTGGCCGGATGGGGTGATCTCACCTGGAGCGATTGGCTACGACATCAACTGCGGGGTGCGCCTGATGTCTTCATCGATTCCGCTGGGCGCCGTACTGTCGGCGATGGAGGAGCTGTCGCATGCGCTGGACCGCGCTTGCCCCAGCGGAGTGGGTACCGAAAGCGACGTTCGCTTGAGCGAAGCCGACCTGGAGCAGGTGTGCCGGATGGGTTCGCGCTGGGCATTGAAGCACGGCAAGGCCAGCGAAGAAGACCTGCGCCGCACGGAAGAGGGCGGCTGCCTGGAGGGGGCCGATCCGGCGAAGCTCAGTCTGCGGGCGCGCCAGCGGGGTCGTGCACAGCTTGGCACACTGGGTTCGGGCAATCATTTTCTGGAAGTGGACGTGGTTGAGACGATTTTCGATCCGGCGGCGGCCTCGGCCATGGGACTGTTTGAAGGCTGCCTGGTGCTGCAAATCCACTGCGGATCGCGTGGGTTGGGTCATCAGGTGTGCAGCGATAGCGTGCAGATCTTTCAGACGGCGGTGCGCAAGTACGGCATTCCACTGCCGGATCGCGAACTGGCCTGCGCACCGCTGAACTCGCCGGAAGGTCAGGATTACCTGGCGGCGATGCGCGCGGCGGCCAATTTTGCGTTCTGCAACCGTCAAATTCTGGCTCATGCCGCGCGCGGAGCGTTTGAGCGTGTGCTGGCGGGACGGGTGCGCAATCCGTATTTGCAGCAGGTGTACGATATTGCGCATAACATGGGCAAAATTGAAACGCACGTGGTGGACGGCGAGTCGATCCGGGTGTGCGTTCACCGCAAAGGAGCCACGCGCGCTTTTGGCCCGGGCGCGGCCGGATTGCCCGACGAATACCAGCGCATTGGGCAGCCGGTGCTGGTGCCGGGCAGCATGGGTACCTCGTCGTGGGTGTTGGTGGGCACGGAAGCCAGCATGCAGCGCACCTTCGGCTCGTCGTGTCACGGAGCCGGGCGCGTGCTCAGCCGCAGCGCCGCCAAGCGTGATGTGCGCGGCGAGCGGCTGCGCGATGACCTGGAGAAGCAGGGGATTCACGTGCGAGCCGGATCGCTGGCCGGTTTGGCCGAAGAGGCGCCGCAAGCTTACAAGGATGTGGATGCCGTAGTGGAAACCGTCAGTGGGGCGGGGATTGCGCGCAAAGTGGCGCGCCTGCGGCCGGTGGCGGTGGTGAAGGGTTAGTCCGGCCCGGCGGCCTCATCGGGCATGCTGACTTCGGCGAAGCGCGCGTGGGTCAGATCTACCAGGGCTTTAACCGGCAAACGGATGATCAGGCCGCGCTGCCCGCCGGATATGTGAATCTGCTCCATCTTTTGTGCGCTGGCATCCAGAAACACCTGAAAACCTTTGTTAATCAACGCCAACGGCGAGATGCCCCCGGCCTGCAAACCGGTGAGAGCCTCGGCTTCGCGTTGCGGCGGCACGTGCACTTTCTTTTCACCCACCACAGCGGCGACGCGTTTCAGGTCCACTTTGCTGCCGCCCGGAACGACCACCAGCATCGGTTTACCGGGTTTTTCGCGCAGCACGACGATGGTTTTGTAGATGAGATAATTCTCGACGCCCAACTGGCGCGCGGTTTCGATCGCGCCCAGTTTTTCTTCGGGTAGTTCCAGGGCAGTGAACGGAATTTTCTTGGCTTCCAACATGCGGGTGATGTTATTGGCCGGCATGGATCCACCTCCGCGGGATTTGGGGTGAGCGCACATGGATCGGGTTGCTGTAAATCCAACCGCGCATGCGCCCGGCATACTCAATGGAACACTCCACCCGGTACACGCCGGGTTGGTTGGCGACGTGCGAGCAGATATCACGGTCGCGCCAGGTGCGCAGTACGCTGCCGTCTTTGATCAGGCGGCATTCCGTCACCAGCGGCATGCGAATTTGCAGAGTGACGCCGCTGCCCAGATCGATTTCGTCGCCCATCTGGGCGGTGGCGTCGCGGCCCTGTGCGGTGAAGCGGAAGCCGCGCGTGGGAGCCGGCAGATCGTAGCCGACGAAGGAATTGCCGCGCCGCAGGGCATTCAGCACCATCTTGCGGTCTTCCAACAGTTCGCCGGTGAGCCCGGTGGGGGTGAGCAGGTGGTTGTTGACGGCGCTGAAGTGAAATTCGTAGGGAAATATGACTCGCTTGAAGGGTCCGCGGTGAATGGTGAGGGCGTGCGCATCGGAACCGCCGACCGCCACCACGCGCTTGCCGGAGGCCAGCAGCTCATCCCAGCGCTGCAGAGTCTTCTCATCGGCGCCACGGGGCATGAGGCGCGGAAAGAAGGCGTAGAAAATGGCCTGCGGAACATTGCGCGCGACGGTTTTTAGCTCGCTCAGGCCGTTCCAGATCTCCAGACCGGTGAATCCGTCCACGTCCCAATTGACCCATTCATACGAGCTTTCATTGAAGGCCGGCATGTCGGTTTCAAAGGGGTGAGCGATGAACGAAAGCCCACCGGCACGGGTGACCTGTTCGATCAGGCGCTGCGGATCACCGGCAAACTGGCACAGCTCACGGTTGGCGCCAATCACCAGCAGGTGGTTTTTCTGGGCATCGCGCTGACGGTCGTTGATCTCCTCGGCGGTGAGCAGCAGCACCCGCCGCCCACGTTCCTCGTGATACCCGTCCAGCCCGTGCACGAGCACGTTGTGGTCGGTGCTGATCAGAACATCGACGTGGGTGCGCAGGGCAGCCTCGGCCAGTTGGCGGTGCGTGCCGGTGCCGTCTGAATAAATGGTGTGCATGTGGAGGTTGGTGACGAGTTCTTCCAAAATTAGATTCCACCTTGGTGATTGACGATTTTTGGGTTTAGACGGTATAATTTTACCTGCTTTCAAACCGTTAGGAGGAAAAACGTGGCAACCTATATCGATATTGCCTTGATTATCATTTCCATCGCGCTGGTCGCGGCCGTGATTTTGCAGAACAAGGGTGTTGGCCTGGGCGGTCTGACCGGCATGGATACCGGCGGCGTGTTTACGGCGCGGCGCGGGATTGAAAAGACGCTGTTTTGGATTACCATTGTGCTGAGCGTTCTGTTCTTCATCCTCACGCTGACGTCGGTGATCTTAAAATAACGCAATTGAGACCTGTACCAATTCAGCAGTCCCATAAAGTCTGGGTGACAACCCCCGAAATGGGGATGGTCGCCCAATTTCGTATTCAACTATGAAGAAACTTCGTTGGCAAATTCTCATCATTTTGCTCACCGGTTTGGTGGTGGGCGTTCTACTGATTGCCGAGCAGCGCAACGGCACGCCCACCGTGCAGACGGCCCCCACGCCGGAGCAGGGCGGTTCCTATACCGAGGCGCTGGTTGGCTCGTTCTCGCGCCTGAATCCGCTGCTGGCCTTTTTCCAGCCGGCGGATCGCGATGTCAACCGCCTGCTGTTCTCCGGGTTGATCCAATTTGACGACCGCGGCAACCCAACCGGCGACCTGGCGGAGAGCTTTGGCGCGTCGCAGGACGGCACGATCTACAATGTTCAACTGCGCCCGGACCTGAAATGGCATGACGGCCAACCCCTGACCGGCGATGATGTGGTCTTCACCGTGGAGTTGATGCGCAACGCCGGTGATGTTCTGCCGCAGGATTTGCAGGATATGTGGAAAAAGGTTCAGGTGATCTCGGACGGCAAGCAAATCGTGCAGTTTAGCCTTCCGGAGGCCTTTGCGCCGTTTTTGGATTACCTGAACTTTGCGATTTTGCCGAAGCACCTGCTGGAAGGCAAAACCATTGACGAGATCATCGACGATAACTTCAACATGGCTCCGGTGGGCAGCGGTCCGTACCGCTTTGAGCGCCTGATTGTGGAAGGCGAGGAGATCAAGGGCGTGGTGTTGACGGCCTTTGACGGCTACTACGGGAAAGCGCCTTATCTGGAACAGGTGGTGTTCCGATACTTCCCCGATTCGTTCTCGGCGTATGCCGCCTACAAGGACGGATTGGTGCAGGGAATCAGCCAGGTGACGCCGGATGTGCTAGAAGATGTGTTGAAAGACCCGGATCTGTCGTTGTACACCAGCCGCCTGCCGCAACTTACCATGGTACTGTTCAATCTGAAGGAAGGGCAAACGCCGTTCTTCCAGGACGCGGATGTGCGTAAAGCGTTGTTGATGGGCTTGAACCGCCGCAACATGATTCGCGATGTGCTTCAGGGTCAGGCGGCGGTGGCGGACGGGGTGATCTTCCCCGGCACCTGGGCGTATTATGACGGCATCGCGCCGGTGGATTACGACCCGACGGGCGCCGCCGACCTGCTGAAGAACGCCGGTTATGTTCTGCCGGCGGAGAACGAAGCGGTGCGCAAAAAGGACGATGTGTCGCTCAGTTTCACGCTGATTTTCCCGGACGATGATATTCATCGACAATTGGCTGAAGCAATTCAGGCAGATTGGGGTAAACTTAATGTGAGCGTGAACCTGGAAGCGCTGCCGTACGAGCAATTGATCTATGATCGCCTGGAGCCGCGCGAGTATCAGGCCGCCCTCATTGACCTGAACCTGGCTTTGACACCCGACCCCGACCCGTATCCCTTCTGGGATCAGGTTCAGGCGGAAACCGGCCAGAACTATTCCCAGTGGGACAACCGCGTGGTGAGTGAGTATCTGGAACAGGCGCGGGTGACCATTGATCAGACGGAGCGAGCACGCCTGTACCGCAATTTCCAGGTGTTGTTTGCCAATGAAATGCCCGCACTGCCGCTTTACTACCCGATGTATTCGTTTGCGGTGGATCGCGCAGTCCGCGGGGTGACGGTCGGTCCGCTGTTCGATACCAGCGACCGATTGGCGTCGCTGACCGAGTGGTATTTGCCGGGTCAAAAGGCATCCCAGACGACGACCACCCCCTGATACGGATTGCGCGGCGACCTGACCGAAAGGAGGTTCCCATGCGTCCGTATGAAGCCGATCTGCATTACCTGAAACAAGCCGTACCGGAGTTGCAGTCGTACTTGCTGAGCAAGGAATTGTATTGGCCGGTGTCGGGACAACATGAGCCGGGGTTGCAGCGCTTGACGGTGGGAAATGTGCTGTTGACCGAGGCACGCTTGAAAGCCTATCCCCATCCGGAGATTTCAGCCGGGTGGGGTGATCTTTTTGAGCAGATAGCGTCCGTGCGCCACGATTGGCAAACGCACTGGCAGCACAAGGTGCTGCATGAGTTTCCTTCGCGGCTGAACATCTGGCGCGATCATCTCAAAGAACTGCACACCAACGAATCCACTTTCCGGCAGCACTATCCCACCCAAAT
>DAOUGY010000099.1:0-3493 GCA_034428975.1 Anaerolineaceae bacterium
GATTGCATTGCAGGAACTTCTGCTACTGAAGGAAGCACGGGCAGATTATCCGCCGGGAGGACGTGGACACCGGGTTTCACCAGTTCCATGCAGGATTTGACCGGCTGATCATCCGCCAGCACCATGCACTGCGAGCATTGCCCATTGGCACAGAAAATCCCCTGGGGCGATCCGTCTTTGGTGTGGTGGCCGAAGACGCGGATGCCGTGCGCAAAAAGAGCAGAAGCGATGGTCTCGCCTTCACAGGCGGTCAGCTTCTGCCCTTGCCAGAAAAATTCAATTTCCTTACGTTGTGGGACAGGAAGAATAGGATGCTGCTTGATCCGATACTCTGTCATGTTCTTTTCTCTTCCTTAAACGTGGATCAGCTGAATAAGATCGGCCCGACAGACCCATCAATAGAATATCCACCGCTCGGCCGGGATGGGTGGATTCGTTTGCATTTTACCAAAGGATGGTTGTCGGATATACTGCCATTCAGCCTGAATTCACATCCTGAGTGTCACAAACCGCCATTACCCGGAGCGAACTGTGGATGGGGGGAGAAAATTATCGCATCCGGAAGCGCTTGCGCGCGGCTGACGTGATAGAATGTGTATGTAACCAATCACTTTTTGCCTGTCCAGGGAGGGTACCGCGATGAAACGCATTGCCGTGTTAACCAGCGGGGGTGACGCCCCCGGTATGAATGCGGCCATCCGCGCCGTTGTCCGAACCGGGATTTCCCGGGGATGTGAAGTATTCGGCATCCGGCAAGGATATGAAGGGCTGATCAACGGTAACATCATTCCGCTGGGGACGCGGGATGTGGGGGGGATCCTGCAGCGCGGCGGAACCATCCTGGGCAGCGCGCGTTGCCCTGAATTCAAAACTGAACAGGGACAGATGCGCGGTGTGCGTGAAATGCGCGCCGCGGAGATCGAAGGTCTGGTTGTGATCGGCGGTAACGGTTCCCAAACGGGGTCGTATGCGCTGGATAAACTGGGTTTCCCGGTGGTGGGGGTAGCCTCAACCATTGACAACGACCTGTATGGCTCCGACATCACCATTGGTGTGGATACCGCCCTGAATATCGCTCTGGAAGCGATTGATCGTTTGAAAATCACTGCCTCCTCGCATCAACGGGCTTTCCTGCTCGAAGTGATGGGCCGCGACTGCGGTTATCTGGCTTTGATGGCGGGAATTGCTGGCGGCGCGGAAGCGGTGGTGCTGCCCGAGGTGGAGACTGACCCGGAAATCATAGCCGATGTGCTGCGCGGCTCGTACGAGAAAGGCAAGGCACACGCCATTGTGGTGGTGGCGGAAGGGGCCAATTACAACGCACAGAAGCTGGGTGAGTATTTTGAGGAGCACCGTGAACGGCTGGGATTTGATCTACGCGTGACCATTCTGGGGCACGTGCAGCGCGGCGGCACCCCGAGCGCCTACGATCGAATTCTGGCCAGCCGGCTGGGAGCGGCTGCCGTGGAGCAACTGCTGTCGGGCGAAAGCGGCGTGTTGATGGGCATGGTGAAGAGCACAATGACCGCCACACCGCTGGCGGAAGTGGTGGCCAACAAGAAGAAATTGGACCCGAAGCTGATCGAACTGGCGCGAATTCTCGATTAGTGAAGATAGGGGATAAAAAATACCGCCGGATTTTCCGGCGGTATTTTGATTGAGGAGCTGGAGAATTACTCTTTTGGCGCACGGCGCGAGCGCAGGTAAGCTTCGATGAAGCCGTCCAGGTCGCCGTCCAACACGGCGCCAGTGTTACCCATTTCAAAGTCGTTACGATGGTCTTTGACCATCTGATAAGGATGCAGAACGTACGAACGAATCTGGCTGCCCCATTCCGCCTTTTGATATTCGCCGCGCAATTCGGCCAGTTCCTTATCGGCCCTCTCCTGATAAATTTCCAGCAGGCGGCTGCGCAGTACGCGCATGGCGTTTTCACGATTTTGCAATTGCGAACGCTCGTTCTGACAGGAAACGACGATGCCCGTGGGGATGTGGGTGATGCGCACAGCCGTGGAGTTCTTCTGCACGTTCTGACCACCCGCACCGGCCGACCGGTAAATATCGATCTTCAGGTCGTTGGGGTCGATCTGGACGACCGGATCTTCCTGTGAGGCCTCGGGCAGCACTTCCACCTGGGCAAACGAGGTGTGGCGGCGGTGGGCGGCGTCAAACGGGGAGATGCGCACCAGGCGGTGTACGCCCTTTTCCGCGCGCAGATAACCGTAGGCATACATGCCGGTGACGGCAATGGTGATGCTCTTAATTCCGGCTTCTTCACCTTCGGTGAGGTCGAGGATGTCGGTGGTGTAGCCGCGGCGTTCCGCCCAACGCAGGTACATGCGCATGAGCATGGATGCCCAATCTTGAGCTTCGGTGCCGCCGGCACCGGCGTTGATGGACAAAAGCGCGTTGCCCCGGTCGTATGCGCCGGATAACAGGGTGGTCAACTCGCGCTGAGCCAGTTCCTGTTCGATTGCGGCGGTTTCCTGTTCCAATTCGGGGCGCAGGCTTTCATCGTCCATCTGAGACAGCTCCAGGCTGTCATTAATGGAACGCTCCAGCTTGCGCCAGCCGTCGATTTCATCCCGTAAATCGGCGAATTGCTTCATCAGGCGCTGAGCCTGATCCGGCTGATTCCAGAGGTCAGGGTTTTCGGTTTGTTTCTGTAAATCGGCTAATTGTTGCTCTTTGACGGGGAAGTCAAAGATGCACCATGAGTTCATGGATTGTGGCCTTGCACTGTTCAAGGCGGTCGATCAAGTCTTGCATGATAAGCGGTCTCCGTTGAGTCTTATTTCTTGCTGGACAGTATGCCGTCGACGAATGCTTCGCGGTCGAAGGGTGTGAGGTCTTCAGGCTTTTCGCCCAGGCCGGCGAAAAGAATGGGCAAGCCCAGTTCCTTTTGAATGGCGAAGGCCATGCCGCCGCGTGCACTGGAATCAAGTTTGGCGAGGATGACGCCGTTGACCTGCACCGCATCTTTGAAGGCGCGGGCCTGCAGCAGCGCGTTTTGACCGGTGGTGGCGTCCAGCACCAGCCAGACGGCATGGGGAGCGCCAGGCATGGCTTTGCCAACCACGCGGTGGACCTTCTTCAACTCTTCCATCAGGTTGAAGCGCGTGTGCAGACGGCCGGCTGTGTCGATGAGCAGGATATCCGAGCCGCGGGATTGGGCGGCTTGAACGGAATCAAATGCCACGGCGCCGGGGTCGGCGTTGGGCTGCCCGGCAATGACTGGCAGATTGAGACGTTCGCCCCAAACCTGAAGCTGGTCGACGGCGGCGGCGCGGAAGGTATCGGCGGCGGCCAGCAGCACCTTGCGGCCCTGCCCGGCGAACTGTCGCCCGAGCTTGGCGGCGGTGGTGGTTTTACCGGAACCGTTAACGCCCACCAGCATCACCACGGCCGGTTTATTGGCCGATAAATCAATCTGCGGGGCGGTATCCAAACGGCGCAGCAACTCATCGCGCAGCGCCTGGCTCAAATCGGCCGA
>DAOUGY010000100.1:0-5346 GCA_034428975.1 Anaerolineaceae bacterium
AACGAAAAATCAACCGGCGGCCGGGGCGAGTGTGCGCGGGTCAAAGCGGGCGGCGGCTTCGATCAATGCGCGCAAGTCCTCCCAGGGGGCTTCGTCAAAGGACGCGATGGGCACAAAGCGTTTATACGCCCGGCCTTCGGCGCGCAGCAGCCCGGCCGGGTCGGGCAGAAAGGCGCCGTGGTTGAAGGCCAGGCGCACTGCGTCCGGGCGCAGCAGAATCTGGCAAATGCCGGCGCTGACGTGCCCGCCGCGCTGCGCGTGAAAATAAACCAGGCCCTCGCGCCGCACCGCTTCGGCGGCAAGCGGCGCGGCTTGCGCCACCAGATTGCGCAATTCAATGAGGATATCCATCTCCGCGGCGGGGAGATGCGAAAAATGCTGCTGCAACTGCTCCAGTGAAAGCACGGGCAACCCTCCCGATGCAGGGGTGTGATTTCATCATACTCCCCGGCCGGGGCGCGCGCAACCGCCCGCCGCGAACAGGCCAACCCCCTTGACATTAACGTTACGTCATCGTTTATACTGGGCGCATGTACACCGTCAAGCGCCTCGCGCGGCTGGCCGGCATCACGCCGCGCACGCTGCACTATTATGATGAAATAGGCCTGCTCAAGCCGTCCCGGGTGGGCGAGAACGGCTATCGCTACTACGGGGAGGAGGCCTTGCTGCGATTGCAGCAGATCATGCTATACCGCGAGCTGGACATGCCGCTGGAGGAGATCAAAACCATCCTGGGACGCCGGGATTTTGATGTTCTGACGGCGCTGGAGGCGCATCGCGGCGCGCTGCTGCAGCGCGCCGCGCGCCTGCAGCGCCTGGCGGCGACGGTGGACGAGACGATTCGGCATTTGAAAGGACAAACACCCATGAGCGAGAAGAAGTTGTTCGCGGCCTTCAATGATGAAGAGATCGCTGAAATGGAAAAGGAAGCCGGGCAGATGTACGATCCGGACATTGTGAAAGACTCCTACCGTAAATGGCGCGGCTACAGCGACGCCGATCGCAAGCGCATTCTGGACGAGGGCAACGCCGTGTACATGCGGTTCATCGCCGCCATGCCGCACGGGGCGGCTTCGCCCGAGGCGCAGGCCTGCGTGGACGCCTGGCGCGCGCATATGGATTATTTCTGGACGCCCAACCTGGATCAACTGGTCGGGCTTTCGGAAGGCTATGTGTTCGACCCGCGCTTCCGCGCCAATTTTGACCAGATTGACCCGCGCCTGGCCGAGTTTGTGCGCGATGCGGTGGGGTTGTATGTGGAGCGTAAGAAAGCAACCGGCGGGGCATAACTCTCTGGAATTCATCCGCCCATCGCAACCACCGGCGGCGAGGATACCCCTCGCCGCTTTTTATTTGCGCGGAGGTGGAAAGCGGCCATGCCCGACGTGCCCGCGCGGCAGGCGTGATATAATTCCTGCGTACCCCCGAATGCCCGGAGAGAAAACCCCCATGGATTTGTCAATCGTTGTACCCGTTTATAACGAAGTGGAAAACATCCCCCTGCTGTACCAGGCCATCGTTCAGGCGGTGGGTGGTTTGGGCCGCACCTGGGAACTGATTCTGGTGGACGACGGCAGCAAGGACGGCAGCGCGCAGGTGTTGGAAGAGCTGGCCGGGCGCGACACGGACCATGTGCGCGTGGTGTTCTTCCGGCGTAATTTTGGGCAAACGGCGGCGATTGCCGCGGGCATCGACCACTCGCAGGGCGACATTGTGGTGTTGATCGACGCCGACATGCAAAACGACCCGGCCGACATTCCCATGATGCTGGCCAAGCTGGACGAGGGCTACGATGTGGTCAGCGGCTGGCGCAGCAAACGCAAAGACACTTTCATCACTCGCACCCTGCCCTCGCGCATGGCCAACGGGCTGATTTCGTGGGTGACCGGCGTGCACTTGCACGATTACGGCTGCACGCTCAAAGCGTATCGCCGCGAGGTGATCACCGGCTTCCGTCTATACGGCGAAATGCACCGCTTCATCCCGGTATACGCCAATTCGGTGGGGGCGCGCATCATCGAAGTGCCGGTCAACCATCATCCGCGCCGCTTTGGCAAGGCCAAATACGGGCTGGAGCGCACGCTGAAGGTGGTGCTGGACCTGTTTGTGGTCAAGTTCCTCAACGCCTATGCCAACAAGCCCATTTACCTGTTTGGCGGGGCCGGCGCCGGGCTGATCGGCATCTCGCTGGTGATGATGCTCTTCCTGCTGATCCGCAAGCTGGCGGTGGGTACTTCGGTGTTTGCGTCGCCCTTTTTCCAGATGTCGACGATGATCTTCATCCTCGGCTTCCAGTCCATTCTGATGGGCCTGATTGCCGAACTGCTGGCGCGCACGTACCACGAATCGCAGGGCAAGCGCAATTACATTGTGCGCCGGCGGTTGAATCTGCCGGACGAAGCGCCTGCGGACCCGGCGAAGAATCATTAACCCCATGCGTATTCTCGTCCTCATTCATGAATACCCGCCGGCGGGTGGCGGCGGCGGCCGCGTGGCCCAGGACCTGTGCCAGGGGCTGGCGGCGCGCGGACACGAAGTGCGCGTGCTCACCGCGCAGTGCGGCGACCTTCCCGAGCGCGAAGCGCACAATAGCGTGCAGGTTATTCGCCTGAAGAGCGGACGGCGTGAGTTGTTCCGCGCCGATATGCGGGCCATGCTGGGGTTTGTGGTGGCCTCGTTTTTCGCCGGGTTTAAGCAAATTCGCGAATGGAAGCCGGATGTAGTTCACGTGCACTTTGCCGTACCGGCCGGCGTCAGCGCGCGCTGGCTGCACGCGTTCACCGGCGCGCCGTACGTGCTCACCGCGCACCTGGGTGATGTGCCCGGCGGCGTGCCCGAAAAGACTGGAAAGTGGTTCAAATGGATCTTCCCCTTCACGCCGCCCATCTGGCGCGGCGCGGCGGGCATCGCCGCGGTCAGCGAGTTCACTCGCGGGCTGGCACTGAAGAGCTACAACGTGCCGATTGAGGTGATCCTCAACGGGGTGGATTTGCAGGCGCTGGACCCCGGCGAGATCGTTGCCGGGCAGCCGCCGCGCGTGGTCTTTGCCGGGCGCTTCATGCCGCAGAAGAATCCCATTCAACTGGTGCGCTGCCTGGCGGCGGTGCGCGACCTGCCGTGGACGTGCACGCTGATCGGTGACGGGCCGCTGCGCCCCGAGGTGGAAGCCGAGATCGACCGGCAGGAGCTGCGCGAGCGCTTCACGCTGACCGGCTGGGTGACGCCCGAGCAGGTCATTGAGCAGTACCGCCATTCCGATTTGATGTTCATGCCCTCGCTGTCGGAGGGGCTGCCGGTGGTGGGCGTGCAGGCCATGGCCATGGGGCTGGCGCTGGTGCTCTCGCGCGTGGGCGGCTGCGTGGACCTGGTGGACGAAGGCCGCAACGGCTACCTGTTTGAGCCGTCCGATGCCGCCGGGTTTGAAGGCGCGCTGCGCGAGCTGCTCGGCGACCGCGAAAAACTGCAATCGTTCCGACTGGCCAGCCGGGCCTGGGCGCAAAAGTTTGAGTTGAACGGCATTGTGGCGCAGTATGAAGACCTGCTGCGGCGCGCCATTTCCCAACCATGAACGAGAATGAATTGTCCCGGCTGCGCGCTTATGCGGCGGATGCCCTGCGCATCCTGCGGCGCAGCCTGGAGCTGGTGGAAGCCGGCGAGACGGCGTTTTACCGCGTTGCCGCGCTGCAACTGCGCCTGCTGTTGTGTGATTCCACACGCCTGCACAATCAAATCATCGACACCGCGCTGCTGCCGCGTGTCGTGCCGGGGCTGCGCCTGCCGGCGTTCGACTCGCACGGGCAAGCGTTGGGCGGCGCCTTGCCGCTGGACGTCTGGCTGGAGCAGGAACTGGTGATTGGCGCGGGGCGGATGAGCGTGCGCCGCCTGATCCGCATGGTGTGTGACCAGGATGGTGGGGCGCATGTGGACACACGCGGCGAGGCGCTGCCCGTCGAAGCGCGCGAAGCGCTGCTGAAAATCGGCAGAGAGATTGAGAAAATCGAAATCGGCGGGTAGACGGGGGTAGGGGACAGAGAAGAGACAATAGGCTGTCGTGCCGCCACCCTTCGCGAATGGCCAATCGCCAACCACTAACCACTACTCTTAATAATTCCAATCCCCCACTTCATTCCAGGCATATTCCAGGTGCGTGGCCAGAGCCTTGCCGGCTTTGCCGCGCACTTTTTTGTACGCGTATTCCATCAGCTCCAACCCGCCAATTTCGTGCAGGCGTTTACCGATCTCGCGCGTGCGAATATGGCGGCACTGCGGGTTGAAGGATCCCCCGGGGCGTTCGGAAAGGTAATCCTCTTTGATGCCGATCTGCACCAGCTCGGCCACCAGCCGGTTTACTTCGGGGCGCTGACCGGCCGGGCAGGGCGGTGCGCCAAACAGATTGCTGAAGAAGCTCATACCGGTCTCCTTTTCTCCCGCGCGCGAACTTACACTTTCATCATTTTAGCACGATTGGCCCTCCACCCGCTTTCCGTGATCTGCGCTTTATGGTAGAAAATATCCATGCAATGGGTGTTTCTCTCCGCGCATCTGGATGACGCCGTGCTTTCGTGCGGCGGTTGGATCTCCGCGCAGATTCGCCAGGGCTACCGCGCCGAGATCTGGACGCTGTGCGCCGGCGACCCGCCTGCCGGGGCGCTGCCGCCGGTGGCGGACCATTTCCATGCGTTGTGGGGCACCGGGCGCGAAACTCCGGGCGCGCGCCGCGCCGAGGATCGCGAAGCCGGTCGTCGGCTTGGCGTGGCGGTGCGCCACTGGGATGTGCCGGACTGCATCTACCGGCGCTTCACCGATGGCCGCCCGGTGATTGCCCGGCCGGAGGAGATTTTTGCGCCGTTGTGCCTGGAAGAAATCGAACAGGCCGCCGTGTTGGGTCAACGCCTGGCGGTCGAACTGCCGGCCGGCGCCGCCCTGGTGGCGCCGCTGGGGCTGGGCGGGCACCGCGATCATGCCTGGGCGCATGCCGTGGCGCACTTGAGTGGCTGTGCTCACCTGTATTACGCCGACTTCCCCTATCTGCTGCGCAGCGGGCTGCCGGAGGAGGGCTGGACGCCTACCGCCGCGTTGGAGCTGGATGAGGAGGCAGTGCGCGCCTGGTTGTGGGCGATCGAGGCCTACAAATCGCAGACGGCCTCGCTGCTTCCAGAAGGCGCGGATTTGCACGCCGAAGTGCGCGCCTACGCCCGCGCCGGGGCCTGCCTGTGGCGCAGACTGCGGGATAGCGCATAGCCTACCCATCAGACTGTTGTAAATTTGTGCTATACTGGTAAGATGATGGATCGGTCACCCTGGGCGGATTGGGCACACTTTCTGCAACGGTACCGCATGGAACAC
>DAOUGY010000101.1:0-2770 GCA_034428975.1 Anaerolineaceae bacterium
ATATCGATTCCAACAACAATGGGTTCATCCATGGCGTGTTTACTCCGTTCGATAGAAGGGGGCGTAAAGGTATTCCACGCTCACCAGGCGAGGGGTAATCCCGTCTTTGGCGAGCTGGTCCACGATCCCTTGATAGGCGTTCAATTTGGCCTGAATGTTGTCCAGGTCGATGCCGAAGAACACATCCCAGCCGCGGTTGTCGTGCCAGCCCAGGCCGTTAACCGGGCTGAACACCAGGGTCGAATCGGCGGGAACCACGCTGCTCAGACGGATGACGGCTTCCAGCAGCCCGGCATCGATCTTCTTGGGCCCGGCCGGAGCGGCTGCCTTTTCTTTGGGCGCTTCGGTGGGCACCAGGGTGGCTTCCGTATCGCCTTCAGCCGCGGCTTCATCGGGGTTTGACTCCTCCGTCATGGCCGGAGCGACAAAGAGCACCTCGGGCGGTTTGACTTCGGACTGCACCGCCAGTAAATCCTGCGCTTCACCGCGCACCGGCATGATTACGCCTTCGGCGTCAATCCAAACGGTCTTTTCGCCGTAGGTCCAGGCCAGAATGGGCGCCCGTTCGCTGGCGGAGACGGTGAGAACGGCGGGCAGGCCAACCGAAACGCGCAGGCCGGTCAATTCGGGGAATTTGCGGCTCAGCAGCGCGGTCATCTCGGTGGTATTGAGGGTCACCACGGGTTTGCCGGTGACCTGAAGCACTTTGTTCAGGTTCTCCGGCGTCACGCGCGACAAACCCTGAGCTTGCACCGCGGTCACCTGGAACTCGGAGAAGTTCCACATCACCACCAGCGCGGCCGCCAGCACCAGCACCAAAAAGCCCGAGAGCAAGCGCCAGCCGGGGCGCACGATGGGCAGGGCCGGCAAGCGCACTTCCACATTGTCGGCTCCGACGGCATAATAATACTGGCGGCGTACACGCTGGCTCTTCACCGGCGCGGAAGCCGGGGCGTAACGGCTGCGTGTAACGGGCTGCGGGCGGGTGGCGCTGCGCACAGCGGCGCTTTCCGCTTTTTGCGAGCGGCGTTGGGTGGTCTGAGCGCGGCGCTGGCGAACCAGTTCGGCCCGGTTACGTTGTGCGGAATCGGAAATGGTGGTCATTCCCCCCTCCTGTATTGGTGTTCGGTGCGGTCACGTTCGGCCTTGCGCTGCAGCGCCAGGTCGATGAGGGCATCGACCAGCGCGGGGTAGGGCAGGCCGCTGGCTTCCCACAGCTTGGGGTACATGCTGATGCTGGTGAAGCCGGGGATGGTGTTGATTTCGTTGAGGTACAACTCGCCGGTGTCCTGGTCGAGAAGAAAATCAACGCGAGCCATGCCGGCGCAATCCACGGCGCGGTAGGCGCGAAGCGCGATATCCTGCGCCTGCGTCATCGTTTCGGTGGGGATGGGCGCCGGGATCATCAATTCCGAGCGGTCGTCGATGTATTTGGCTTCGTAGGTGTAGAAATCGGCCGCGGGGCGGATTTCGCCGGCGATCGACGCGCGCGGGTCGTCGTTGCCCAGCACCGAAAGCTCAATTTCACGGGCGCGCACGCCACGCTCCACCAGCACGCGGCGGTCGTAGCGGGCGGCATCCATCAGCCCCTCCAGCAGATCGGCGCGGCTGCGGCATTTGCTCACGCCCACCGATGAGCCCATGTTGGCGGGCTTGACGAAGAGCGGGTAGGGGGCGACCTGTTCGGCGATGGTCAAGGCCGATTCCATCTCGTTTTCAATCTGCGCGCGCGACAGGATAACCGATTCCAGCACCGGAATCTGATGCGAGCGCATCACATCTTTGAAGAGGGCCTTATCCATGCCGACCGAAGAACCCAGCACGCCTGCGCCCACGTAGGCCACATCGGCCATCTCCAGCAGGCCCTGCAGGGTGCCGTCTTCGCCGAAGGTGCCGTGCAGCACGGGGAAGATCACGTTCAGGTGAGCCAACAGGCGCATGCGTGCGCCCCCGGGGGCGGCGTCCAGCGCATAGAGCGCACCGTTGGCCGGTTCGGGCAGCAAAATGACCGGGGTCAGGCCGGTTTCGTTTCCCGAAGCGAGCGCTTCCATCAGGTTGGGGCCGGTAACCCATTGCCCGGCGTGGGTGATGCCAATATGAACCACGTCGTACTTTTCCGGTGAGAGCACGTTTAACACCGACCGCGCGGACATGAGCGAGACTTCATGCTCGCCCGAACGCCCGCCGTAAATGACACCCACGCAAATCCGATTGCTCATCGTTCCTCTGTTCTGGCGGCTAAACAGCCTGCCAGTCTCCCAGTAATTCGATTTCGAGTTCCAACTGCACACCGAACTGCTCCAGAACAGCGCGGCGGGCGGTTTCAATCAGGGCATACAGGTCCTGGGCCGTGGCGTCTTCGTGGTTGACGAAGAAATTGGCATGCACGCTGCTGATTTCTGCTCCGCCGATGCGAGCACCCTTCAATCCAGCGGCTTCAATCAGGCGCCCGGCGTAATCGCCCGGCGGATTCTTGAACATGGAGCCCATGCTGGCGCCGGGGGGCTGGGTGCGGCGGCGCTGGGCGGTGTTGGCGTCCATGCGGGCCTGAATTTCATCCCGCGCGCCGGGCTGCAAGCGCAGGGTGGCTGCCAAAATCACCGCGGGGACCGCGCCGCGCTTGAGGGCGCTGGAGCGGTAGGCATAGCCCATCTGCTCGCAAGTCCATTCCTGCCGTCCCAGTTTGGGGTGCAAGATTTCTGCCATCAGCAGGTTTCCGGCCATGTCGCCGCCGTGCGCGCCGGCGTTGCCGTACACCGCGCCGCCCAGG
>DAOUGY010000102.1:0-19324 GCA_034428975.1 Anaerolineaceae bacterium
CGTTTTGTGGTTGGCGCCGCCGGTACACCGGTCGTATCCACCACAGGCGGCGCAACGGGAGCAGCCGCCGGTGCGCCCTTCAGCCAGCGCGAAATCATCAAAATCACCGGCAAACCCGCCACCGCCAGGATAATGAGGCCGCGCTCGCCCAGGCTGCCCAGCAGCGATCCGCCCAGCAGCGGGCCGAAGAAAAAGCCAAACTGCCCGAACAGGAAAAAGAACGAAAGTGCGGTCGTCTCTTTGCCATCCAGGCGCGCGCGACCGATGCGGGTGGCCTGCATCGCGCCCGAGGGGTGATAAGCGCCGGACCCCAGATTGGCCAGAATGACCAACAGGGGAGCGGTTTCCACGGGCAGCAGCACGGACAGGGTGAACATGGCCACCGTCCACAGCATGGCCATGGTGATCAAACGGTTGGACCCGATCTTGTCCGCCAGCCAGCCAAACAAGGGTTGGGTCAGGCCCGCCGCCATGACGGAGATGGTCGTGATCAGCCCCAAACGGGCATTGGTCATGCCCAGGGACGTGGCCACAAACGCCAGGAACACCGAGCGCTGCCCGACGTACAGGTCGGTCATGAAATGGCTCATGCACACGGCAGCAAAGGGCCGGTTGAACAGGCGGGCGACGACGCCCAACCGCTTTTCAGGCAAGGTTTCGGTATAGGCCATGGATGATCACCAGCTCGTAAACAGGGGATGGGAGATAAAAACGCACGCTGCGTCCGGCGGCAATGCGCGCGCGTATCTGACTGGACGAAATATCCAATAAAGGAGCCTCCACAAAACGTACCCGCGCCGACAGTCCCGGCAGGGCACGCTCCAGTTCATTCAAATCAAATTCATCGCCCGGCCGGCGCATCACGCCGATTTCATCGCAGGCATTCACGAACGCTTGCGGCTGGTACCAGCGCGGCAGGTCGCGCAGTGAATCGCCGCCCATCAGGTATACCAGTGCATCGGTGGGGTGCGTCCGACGCAGCAGCCGAACGGTATCCACCGCATAATGCGGCGGTTGGCGGTCCATTTCCACCCGCGAAATTTCAAACCCGGCATCCTCCGGCAGCGCGGCTTGCAGCATCGCCAGCCGCATGGCCGTGTCTGTCACCGGCTTGCCGGGTTTATGCGGCGGCACGGGCGTGAGCACCCAGTAAACGCGCTCCAACGCCAACTGATCCTGGCATTCAGCAGCCAGGATCAGGTGTCCCATGTGCGGCGGGTCAAACGTGCCGCCAAAAATTCCAATGCGCATTGCGCCTCTTACCGCTGTCGCGGTCTAATCTTCCCATTCCAGTTCAAAATCTTCACCAATGAACACGCTGTCGCCTTCCTGAACGCCGGCTTTGCGCAGCGCATCTTCCACGCCCAGCGTTTCCAACAGGCGTTGGAAGCGCCGCACCGATTCATCATATTCCCAGTAGGTCATGCGGGCGGCGCGCAAAATGGCCGCGCCTTCCACCACCCAGCCATCTTCAGTGCGTTGAATGGTGAACGCGCGCGGATCTTCCGACGGCCGGTAGACCGGGATGACGCGCGCCGCTTCGGGTTCAGGAGCGTTTTGCAGCAGCTCCAGCGCTTTCCACAGCAGCGGCTGTAAATCGGTGCGCGCCAGGGCCGAAACCGCCATCGGCGCGTAACCGCGTTTTTCCAGCTCCGCGCGGATCTGCGGCCAGCGCTCCTGTACATCGGGCAGATCGATTTTGTTTAAAGCCACCAGTTGCGGCTTTTTGCCCAATGATTCATCGAACAGGGCCAGTTCGCTGTTGATTTGCGCAAAATCGGCCAGGGGATCCACCGCCTGCCCATCGAGCAGATGAATGATCACGCGCGTGCGTTGAATATGGCGCAGGAAAGCATCCCCCAGGCCGACGCCCTGATGTGCGCCTTCAATCAGACCGGGGATATCGGCCAGCACCAATGAATGTTCGGCATCCAGCTCGGCCACGCCCAGATTGGGTTCCAGGGTGGTGAAGGGGTACGGCGCAACCTTGGGCTTGGCATTGGTGACCGCCGCCAGCAGGCTCGATTTGCCCGCGTTCGGCACGCCCACAATGCCCACGTCGGCGATCAGCTTCAATTCCAGGCGCAAATCTTTTTCTTCGGAGGGTTCACCGCGTTCGGCGTTGCGCGGAGTCTGGTTGCGGCTGGAGGCAAAGTGCTGGTTGCCACGTCCGCCGCGCCCGCCCTTGGCCACCACCAATCGCTGGCCGCGCTCCACCAGGTCGCCCAGCAGCTCGCCGGAGGCGGCATCGTAGACCACCGTGCCGGGCGGAACCGGCACAATCAGGTCCGGCGCCGACTTGCCGGTCATGTTGCTGCGCCCGCCGCGCGCGCCGTCCACGGCAGTGTATTTGGACTTATAGCGAAACGCCGCCAGGGTATTGAGGGTGTGCTGCACTTCCAGCACCACGTCGCCACCTTTGCCGCCATCGCCGCCGTCCGGGCCGCCGCGCGGAATGTATTTTTCCCGGCGGAAATGCACCAAGCCGTCGCCGCCGCGTCCGGAACGGATATAAATAGTCGCTTCATCGATGAACATATACGTATTTTACCTTGTTTATTCCAAAAACAACAAAAAGCAGGGCGGGGATTTCCCGCCCTGCATTCACTCTTGCAGATTTTACTTACCGAAGCGAGACTTGAGGATGTCTTCCAGGGTCGGCTTGCCGATCTCCTGCAGTTCATAGCGCACGCGCTGCATCGGTTTGTTGACCTTGATCACGCGGGTCAGGTCGATCGGAGTGGCCGAGATGATCAGATCGACATCGGCCTGGTTGATTGTGGCTTCCAGGTCGCGCATCTGGGCTTCACCGTAACCCATTGCCGGCAGGATCGCGCCAGTCTTGGGGTACTTCTGGTAGGTGGCGGCAATCGAGGCCACCGCGAAGGGGCGCGGGTCCACAATTTCGGCCGCGCCGAAGCGGCGGGCAGCCACCCAGCCGGCGCCGTAAGCCATTTCGCCGTGGGTCAGCGTCGGGCCGTCTTCGATGACCAGCACGCGTTTGCCGCGGATGGCTTCGGGATCGTCCACAAACAGCGGGGAGGCGGCTTCGATGAAGATCGCCTTGGGGTTGAGGGCATGCGCGTTTTCACGCACAGTCAGCACGGCTTCGGCGTTGGCGGTATCGACCTTGTTGATGACGAACACATCCGCCAGATTCACGTTGGTCTCGCCGGGGTGGTAGTTCACTTCGTGGCCCGGGCGGTGCGGATCGAGCACCACGATGTTCAGGTCAGACTTGTAGAAGGAAAAGTCATTGTTGCCGCCGTCCCACAGAACGATGTCAACTTCCTTCTCGGCTTCGCGCAAAATGGCTTCGTAATCCACACCGGCATACACGATCACGCCGTTATCGATGTGCGGTTCGTACTCTTCACGCTCTTCGATGGTGCATTCGTGGCGGGTCAGGTCTTCATACGTGGCAAAGCGCTGCACCTTCTGCTTCACCAGGTCGCCGTAGGGCATGGGGTGGCGAATGGCGGCCACTTTGTAGCCCATTTCGCGCAGGATCAGGGAGACACGGCGGGTGGTCTGGCTCTTGCCCGAACCGGTGCGAATGGCGCATACCGACACCACCGGTTTGGTGGAGGCGACCTGCGTGGTGGCGGTGCCCATCAGGCGGAAGTCGGCGCCGGCGGCGTTGACGGCCGAAGCCTTGTGCATCACGTAGGGGTGCGGCACATCGCTGTAGGCAAAGATGACCTGCTCGACCTTGAGGTCCTTGATCAGCTTGAGCAGATCGCTTTCCGGGTAGATCGGAATGCCGGCAGGGTAGAGTTTACCGGCCAGTTCGGCCGGGTATTTGCGCCCGTCGATATTGGGGATCTGCGTCGCGGTGAAGGCGACAACTTCGTAATCCGCATTATCGCGGAAGAAGACGTTGAAGTTGTGGAAGTCACGACCAGCAGCGCCCATAATGAGCGTACGAATTGGGGACATACGTTGAGATCTCCTTGTTTGAAATTTACCTTAATCGCTCACATCGCTTCTGGGGCTGTGATGCCCATTAAGGCCAAACTATTGGCGATCGCCTGCCGCGCGGCCGCCACCAGGCGCAAGCGTACCTCGCGCACCGGCTCCTCGACCTGCAGGACAGGACACTGCGTGTAAAAATCGTTGAAGGCTTTGGCCAGCTCGTAGGCCAGATTGGCCAGGTTCAGCGGGCGCAGCTCGCGCGCCGCGTTTTGCACTTCCACCGGCATGCGCGAAATCTGGTTAACCAGTTCCACCTCGGCGGGCGTCAGCTCGTAACCAATCTCCGCCGCCTGCGGCACCACCCCGCCAGCCTTGCGCAGAATGCTGCCCGCGCGCACATAGGCATACTGCAAATAGGGCGAAGCCTGGCCGTTAAAGTCCAGCGCGGCTTCCCAGTCGAAGGTCACAATTTTGGTGCTCTCGCGCGCCAGCATCGGATATTTAATCGCGCCGATGCCCACCGCGCGCGCCACCGCCATCTTGCGCTCCTCGCTCAACTCGGGGTTCTTCTCTTCCACCACCTGCAGCGCGCGGCGCGTCGCCTCGCGGATCAGGTCGTCGAGCAGCACCACCGTGCCATCGCGCGAGGCCATCACCACATTGCCCGGCAGATTGACCAGTTCGTAAGGCACATGCTGGCAGCGAGTGGCCCAGTCGTTGCCGGCCAGTTCGAGCGTCTTGAACACCTGTTGGAAATGCAGCGACTGGCGCACATCCACCACGTAATAGGCGCGCGCCAGGTCGGGGTAATCCAGGAATTTCTGGCGCGCCAACGCCAGGTCTTCGGTGGAATACAGCGCCGTACCATCCGAGCGCAGCACCACCAGCACGCGGAATTTTTCCTGCTTCAGGCCCAGCTTCTCGTCCAGTTTGACGATCACCGGTCCGTCCGGGCGCTCGTCCTGGGCAATGCCGCGCTCGATCAAATCGGCAACCATCTGCTTGCCGGGGTGCTCAAACATGCTGTTGAAATAATAGCGGTCAAAGCGGATATCCAGTTGATCGTAGATCTGATTAAAACCATCCAACGACCACTGGCGGGTTTCTTCCCACAGCGCCACCACATCCGGGTCGCGCCGGTCCCAGCGCACGTACAACGCGCGCACTTCGGCTTCCAGTTCGGGGTTTTCTTCCAGGCGGCGGTTGGCTTCGGCATACATGCTGCCCATCCAGCGCGTGATATCGCCGCTGGGGCGCTCACCGGCATGGAAGGTCATGTAGTTCCACAGCCATTTGATGACATGCAAGCCCATATCCCCCGGATAATTGGCGCGCACCACATCGTAGCCGGCAAATACCAGCATGCGCGCCAGCACATCGCCCAAAATGGCCGAGCGCAGGTGGCCCACATGGAAGGCTTTGTGCGTGTTGGGCTGCGAGAACTCCACCATCACGCGCTCATGCTTCGGTTCGCCGCGCGCAAAGTCGGTGCCCAGCGCAATAGCGTCATCCACCACGCGGCGGGCATACTCATTGGTGGAAAAATACAGATTCAAGTAGCCGCGCACCGCCTCAACCTTCTCAAACCCGGCCGGCGTGCCCAGCGCATCTGCGATGCTCTGCGCCATTTCCTGGGCGCGCTGCGGCACATTGCCGGGCCGCCCGCTGCGGGCTTCCTGCGCGGCCAGTTGAAAGAACGAGGTGGAAATGCCCCAATGCCCGCTAAACGGAATACCCGTCCACTGCAACGTGGGCACCGGCCAACCGTTTTGCGCGCAAAAATTCACGATTTTTTCTTCAATTAACCGCTGTTCGGCTTCAAACATGGCATTTCCTCGAACTGCACACCCAAAAATTATAACAAATCTAAATTCCTGCGCCAGCGCAAGAAATCACCCCGCAGCCGGATAAGCATCCTTGCATTGGGTTGATAATGAAAAAGCGGGGGCGAATCCGCTCCCGCTCATAAGACCAATACGGCGGCCCCGGATTGAAACCGGGGAAACAAAATACTACTCGGCCAGCGTGGCCAGGCGCTTCATCAGGCGGCTCTTGCGGCGCGCGGCGTTGTTCTTGTGGATCACGCCCTTCGCGGCAGCCTTGTCCAGCGCGCTGATCGCCCGCAGGGTGGCTTCCTTGGAGGATTCAACCTCACCGGTTTCGATGGCCACACGGGCTTTGGCAATCAGGGTGCGAGCGGCACCGCGGAAAACGCGATTGCTGACGCGCTTCTTGTCGTTCTGCTTATTGCGCTTGATTTGAGACTTAATATTCGCCAACTTCGTCCTCCAAAAGATCGTTCAGTTCAAACGGAACTGAATTTTACACGAGCCGGGCCATTTTGTCCAGAGTTTGACGCAGGATCGAGACACTCTCGCAGCACACTCCGGTTACTGGCTCAACGATTGCGCCAGAGCAATCATCTTCTCCAGTTGCGCCGCATCCGGCTTGCCGTGGATGATGGTGTATTGCAGCGGCGGCATTTCACCTTCCTGCAGCACTTCAGCCACCTCGCCCCACTTACGTCCGGCAAAGGT
This sequence comes from Anaerolineaceae bacterium, assembly GCA_034428975.1. GTDB lineage: Bacteria > Chloroflexota > Anaerolineae > Anaerolineales > Anaerolineaceae > DAOUGY01. Next base: position 6,453 of record DAOUGY010000102.1, read on the forward strand.
CATATCGGAGAAATTGACTTTCTGGCGGCCTTCTTCCACATCACGCTGCGCCAGCCACGAGGCCGGGGCGATCTGGCTGTACCACGGCCAGACCGTTTCATTGGAATGGCAGTCAAAGCAATATTGCTTGTAGAGCGCTCGCGTATCCGGGCTGTCCCAGGCCGGTTCGCTCACCACCGGCGGGTTGGTATGGTTCCGTCCATAAGGTACCAGTTGAATGGCAACCACCAAAATGACCAGCACCAGAACAATACGCCCAATTGTCCATCGCTTCTTCGTCATTGTTCACCTCCAGCGCTCCAAGCTCAAAAAAACAGGAGGGCGCCCAGGCGGCACCCTCCTCTCATTATACAGCAAATTAAGGGCAGGGGATGCCCCTATTTATCCTGCAACGCGGCCACGCCGGGCAGCACCAGGCCTTCCAGCATTTCCAACGATGCGCCGCCACCGGTCGAAATGTGGGTGATCTTATCGGCCAGGCCGGACTGTTGAATGGCCGCCACCGATTCGCCGCCGCCGATCACGCTGATCGCGGCGCTGTCGGCCACGGCATGGGCAATGCCGTACGTACCTTCGGCAAAGCGCGGGAATTCAAACACGCCCATCGGGCCGTTCCACACCACCGTGCCGGCTCCGGCAATCACCTTGCCATATGCCTTGACGGTTTCAGGGCCGATATCCAGAATGCGCCAGCCATCCGGCACGGAACCGGTGGGGATGGTTTTCTTCTCGGCTTCGGCGTCGAACTTGTCAGCCAGCACCAGATCCACCGGCAGGTGAAGCTTGCTGGAACCACCGGCAAGCAGTTCCCTGGCCGTTTCCACGGCATCTTCTTCCACCAGCGAATCCGCCACGGCAAAGCCCTGCGCCTTGAGGAAGGTGTTGGCCATGCCGCCGCCGATCAGGATGGTGTCGGCTTTGGTCAGCAGGTTCTTGATCACGCCGATTTTGTCGCTGATCTTGGCGCCGCCCAGAATGGCAACGAACGGGCGCTTGGGGTCGGCCACGGCCTGCCCCAGGTAGCGAATCTCTTTTTCCAGCAGGAAGCCCGACACCGCCGGCAGGAAGCGCGCCACGCCTTCGGTGGAGCTGTGCGCGCGGTGCGCCGTGCCAAACGCGTCGTTGACGAAGATCTCCGCCAGCGAGGCCATCTGTTTGGCCAGCTCAAGATCGTTCTTTTCCTCTTCCGGGTGGAAGCGCGTATTTTCCAGCACGAGCACATCGCCCGGTTTGAGCGCCTTTGCGGCGGCTTCGGCTGCCGGGCCAACGCAATCTTCGGCGAAGGCCACCGGTTTGCCCATCAGCCCGGCCAGGTGTTCGGCCACGGGCTTGAGCGAGTATTTGGGATCGGGGCCGCCTTTGGGCCGGCCGAGGTGCGAGCACAGAATCAGCGCCGCGCCGTGTTCCAGCAGGTACTGGATGGTGGGCAGTGCAGCGCGGATGCGGGTATCGTCCCCCACCACGCCGTCTTTCAACGGCACATTGAAGTCCACGCGCATCAAAACGCGCTTGCCCTTGACCTCAATATCCTTTACGGTTTTCTTGTTGAACATGGTCTCCTCCGGAACCGGCGGCGTAATGCACGAGTACGCACTACGCCGCCGGACTGGGAACGCAACGGATTAGAGGGACTTGGCCATCTTCGCCGCGAGATCGGCGGTGCGGCACGAGTAACCCCACTCGTTGTCGTACCAGGTCACCACCTTGACGAGCGTGCCGCCCATCACCTGGTTGGTGGCCAGGTCAACAATCGAGGAGCGCGGATCGCCCTTGAAGTCCATGGAAACCAGCGGGTCCATGTATTCGCCGGTGGTCACGCCCAGAATACCCTTCATCGCGCCCTTCGAGGCTTCCAGGAACGCGGCATTCAGTTCTTCCTTGGTCGTGGCTTTTTCCACGGTGCAGGTGAAGTCCACCACCGAGACGGTGGGGGTGGGAACGCGCAGTGAATAGCCGTCGAATTTGCCCTTCAGTTCCGGGATGACCAGAGCCAGAGCCTTGGCGGCGCCGGTGGTGGTCGGGATGATGTTCAGGCCCGCGGCGCGGGAGCGGCGCATTTCTTTCTTGTGGCCCTGATCCAGAATCACCTGATCGTTGGTGTAGGAGTGGATCGTGGTCATCATGCCATACACAACGCCGAACTTGTCGTTGACGACCTTGACGGCCGGAGCCAGACAGTTGGTGGTGCAGGAAGCGTTGGAGACGACGTGGTGCTTGGCAGGATCGTACTTGTCATCGTTGACGCCCAACACAAGGGTCAGATCCTCATTCTTCGCCGGGGCGGAGATGATCACCTTCTTGGCGCCGCCCTTTTCAATGTGCACGCGCGCGCCGGCTTTACCCTTGGCGGGGTCGCCCAGCGCATCGGTAAACACACCCGTCGACTCGATGACAATTTCCACACCCAGCTCGGCCCACTTCAGGTTGGCGGGATCTTTTTCAGCAAAGCACTTGATCGTCTTGCCATTGATCACGATGTCGTTTCCGCTCACTTCCACGGTGCCGGGGAAAATGCCGTAGTTCGAGTCATACTTGAACAGGTGGGCATTCGTTTTGGCGTCGAACAGGTCATTGACTGCCACGACTTCCAGTTCATCGCCGTGCAGATCCATGATGGCCTTCAACACCTGTCGGCCGATGCGGCCAAAACCATTGATACCAACTTTTACCGTCATTTTATCCTCCTCAAACATGAGTCTTTTTTGCCATGCACAGGCATGGTAAATTTCATTCGCGGACCTGTGTGCTTTCGTCCTTGCTGCTCATCGGGCCGGTGCGCTCGGCGTACAGGTCCATCACCGAGCGGGTCAGTTTCAGGCTGTCGTGCCGCCAGGGGTTCTCTTCATTCACGAAATCGCCGAAATAAACCGGGTATTGCTGGTCCAGGTCGGCTTCCGGGTGAATCCACTGCGATGTTGGCGGCAGCTTGCCATCAAAACGGTTGTTGCACAACACCAGGTCAAACAACCCCGGCCCCACATGCTTCTCGATCGTGCGCACATGATCCCCGCAGCTGTACCCGTCGGTTTCGCCGGGCTGTGAGGCGACATTGCACACAAAGATCTTCAGCGCCCGGCTGACGCGCATGGCCTCGGCCACCTCGGTCACCAGCAGATTGGGTAGAATGCTGGTGTACAGGCTGCCCGGCCCCACCACGATGATGTCGGCGGTGAGAATGGCCTGCAAGGCCGGTGGGTAAGCCAGCGGGTTATTCGGTTCCAGCCAGACGCGCTGCACCTGACCGGCGGCTTTGGGGATCTGACTCTCACCTTTCACCCGTACCTGATTGGCGCGCTGCGGCAATTGCACATCCGCCACCAGGCGCACATCATGCAGGGTGGAAGGCAGCACGCTGCCCTGCACGGCCAAAACCCGCCCCGATTCCGCCACGGCTTCTTCAAAGCTGCCGGTGATGTCCGTCAGCGCGGTGATCAACAGGTTGCCCAGCGTGTGGCCGTTCAGCCCGGCGCCTTGCGCAAAGCGGTACTGGAACAGCTGGGTAATCAGCTCCTCATCGTTGGAAAGTGCCGCCAGGCAGTTGCGAATATCGCCCGGGGGCAGCACGCCCATGTTGCGGCGCAGTTCGCCCGATGAGCCGCCGTCGTCCGCCACGGTGACGATCGCCGTCAGGTTTCGCGTGACCGTCTTGAGTCCGCGCAGCAGCGCCGATAGACCGGTGCCGCCGCCGATGGCCACAATCCGCGGTCCGCGTTCGCGCTTGCGGTATTCCGCCACCGTATCCACCAGCGAACGGTCGCCGCGCACGAACGGCTTCAGCAGGTTGCGGTTAAGGCCCCACACACCCCAGGCCAGCAGCGAAAGGCCCAGCCCACCAAAAATCACCGCGCGCAGGGTGCGATCCAGAAAGCGCAGCGAAAGGAACGAGAGGATCGGCAACAACCAGTTATCGGGAGCGGTGCGGTACACATCCAGGATGAGCACGGCAAACCCCAACCCGACCAGCGTCGTACCGGCCAGAATCAAAAGGAGCCAGCGCTTCACCCCAATTCCCGGGCTCAGCCAACGCAGCTCGCGCCGGATCAGGCGCGACAACCGCTGTGTCCATCCTCTGGTTCGTTGACGCATATATACTATCATAGCAGTGTTTAAAATCCGCGTCAACCTCGATCGGCGCTCTGGGTAGAATCATTAACAACAGACCCCCAATTGTCGAACAAAGTGCCCGTTTTCGATCCCGTTTTTCCCATCCTTTTGACACAGGAAAATTTTATGTAAATTCACTAAACAAAGGCAACTTGCGCTATAATAAAACCATGAAAACCTACATGGCTGTGGATATCGGCGGTACCAATATTCGCGTGGCGGTTTACCCGGCCGAAGGCACTCAGGCGCTGGTCAGCCGCAAAATTCCCACCCGCGCGGCGGGAACCACCCCCCTGGAGCGGCTCACCGGCTTGATCGATGAGCTGCGTGCAGATCATACCGAGTTGCAGGCCGTCGCGGTCGGCACGCCGGGATTCATCGATGCCCGGCGCGGCGTTATCATCAAAGCGCCCAACGTGTCCGGCTGGGAACAACTGCCCCTGCGCAAGATTTTGCAGGAACGCACCGGTCTGCGCACCGCCCTGGGCAATGATGCCAACCTGGCGGCGCTGGGCGAATGGCAGTTCGGCGCCGGGCAGGGCCACAGCCACCTGCTCTACATCACCATCAGCACCGGCATCGGCGGCGGCGTCATCATGGACGGCCACCTGCTGGAAGGGTATCAGGGCCTGGCCACCGAAATGGGCCATATCACCGTTCAACCCGACGGCCCGGTGTGCGGTTGCGGCCGCCCCGGCCACCTCGAGGCACTTGCCGCCGGCCCGGCCATTGCTCGCTACGTGCAAGAACGCATCGCCGCCGGAGTACCCACTTCGCTGACACTCGACACCGCGCGCAGCGCCAAAGAAATCAACCAGGCTGCGTTGGCCGGCGATGCCCTGGCGCGCGAAGCCTTCGGCATGTCCGCCCGGTGGGTTGGCCGCGCCATCGCCGATTATTTGCACCTCTTCAACCCCTCCATCGTCATCCTGGGCGGCGGGGTTTCGCGCTCCGGTGAGCATTTCCTGGGGCCGCTGCGCGCCACCCTGGAGCAATCCGTCATGTCGCCGGAATATCTCAAAGACCTGACCATCACCCGCGCTGCGCTCGGCGACGATGCCGGTCTGCTCGGCGCTCTGGCGCTGGCCCGCCTCACCGCTTCCGATTCCGCACGTGCCGAACGTACAGGCGAATAAGGATAACCGGCATTATTCTCAACCCGCCGCATTTGATATAATCAAACAGCTCATCATGGATGGGCTGTTTGTTCATTTAACGCGCTGCATATCAGCCACGTCAAATCACTCAACCTCATTTGGATAAGGAGAACTGTATGGAACCCCTGAAGTTGCCCGGGCCAAAGGCCAGGAAGCTCATCGAACGAGACCATGCCGTCGTTTCCCCCTCCTACCCGCGCGGTTACCCTTTCGTGATGGATCACGGCAAGGGCAGCGAAGTGTGGGATGTGGATGGCAACCGTTTCATTGATTTTGCGGCAGGCATCGCGGTGAATTCCACCGGACACAGCCACCCCAGGGTGGTCCGCGCCATTCAGGAGCAAGCCGAAAAGTTCATTCACATCTCTTCGGATTTCTACCATGAAAAGTGGATCGAACTGTCCGAATACCTGGACCGCATCGCCCCCTTCAAAGAGCCGGCCGTCACATTCCTGACCAACTCCGGCACTGAGTCGGTGGAAGCCGCCATCAAATTGGCGCGCTACCACACCGGCCGCAGCCAGTTCATCGGTTTCCTGGGCGGGTTCCACGGCCGCACCGTTGGCGCCGTGACCTTCACCGCCAGCAAACCGCATTACCACCGCGGTTTCTTCCCGCTGATGAACGGCGTCACCCATGTGCCCTTCCCCGATCCCTATCACCCTGTGCTGCTCTCGCGCCCCGGTGAGGATTACGGCGAGACCGTCGTGCGCTACCTGGAGGAGGAAATTTTCGGGCGCACCGTGCCTGCCGATGAGGTGGCCGGTATTCTGGTCGAACCCATTCAGGGCGAAGGCGGCTACATCATCCCGCCCGCCGGGTTCTTCCCCGCGCTGCGCAAACTGTGCGACCGCCACGGCATTCTGCTGATCGCCGACGAAGTGCAGGCCGGCACCGGCCGCACCGGCAAATGGTGGTCGATTGAGCATTTCGGCGTGGAGCCGGATATCATCACCGTCGCCAAGGGCATCGCCTCGGGCGTGCCGCTGGGTGCGATGATCGCCCGCAAGAGCGTGGTGTCGTGGCCCAAGGGCGCTCACGGCAACACCTACGGCGGCAATCCCATCGCCTGCGCCGCCTCGCTGGCCACCCTCAACCTGATTGAGGAAGAGTACATGCAAAACGCGCGCACCGTCGGCGCTTACGCCCTCACCCGCCTGCACGAAATGGCCTCGCGCCACCCCAGCATCGGTCAGGTGCGTGGCCTGGGTCTGATGATCGGCGTGGAATTTGTGATGAACCGCGAAACCCGCCAGCATGCCCACGATCTGCGTGACGCCGTGGAGCACTTTGCCTTCGAACGCGGCCTGCTCACCCTGGGCTGTGGTCAAAGCGTCATCCGCATTTCGCCGCCGCTCTGCACCTCCCGCGAACTGATGGATGAGGGTCTGGCAATCTTCGAAGAAGCCATCTCTCTGGCTGAAGAGAAGTTCCTTGCGATTCCCATCCAGGAAACGGCGGAAGCCACCATTTAGGTCTAACCATGCTGCCCGACTTTCGCGTCCGCCAGCGGGATTACTTGCTGGAAATTGCCCGAGCGCTCACCCAGGAATTGGATCTGGACAAGCTGTTGGAGCGCATTCTGACTATTTCCATTGAGATGCTGGCCGGACAGGCCGGGCTGGTTGTCTTACGCTCTCGCACCGGAGGGTGGCGCGTGCAGGTTACGCACGGGCTGCCCCCGGTGTTTTTGCGTCTGCTGGAACCGCTCCTCGCCCAGATTCCCGACCACGAAGACCCCGAGCAGTTTGAGCTGCCGGAGATCGACCGGCTGCTGCACCAGTTGACCCGCTCCGCCAGCCTGGGCCTGCTCAGCGGGGTGGGGCTGCCGATGATCACGCGCAACCGCGTGGTGGGCATCATCTTCATTTTCCGTTCGTATTTATTCTCTGTTACCGATCGCAATCTGCTGAGCAGTTTTGCCGACCAGGCCGCCATTGCCGTACAGAACGCCCAGCTCTACGCCGAGGTGATGCGCGATCGCCAGCGCGTTCACGCCCTGCTGGACACCGCCGCCGACGGCATTTTAATCCTCACCCCCGAAATGCGCATCGAGCGCAGCAACCCGGCCTTCGCGCGCATGTACGGCGACAGCGAAGTGAACATTCAGGGCCGCCCACACGAGGACATCATTCGCTGGAAACGCGTGGCCCAGGGCATGACCGTCGAACAGGCCGTCGCCGGCGGTTGGCCGTTGACCGCCCACGCCCAGTTGTATGTCGAAGGCGATCTGGCGCGTCCTTCCGGGCCGCCGCTGCCGGTGGGGATCACTTACGCCCCGCTGCTGGCCCCCGAAGGCACGCTGCTCAACATCTTCGCTACCATCCGCGATATCACCCGTTTCCGCCAGGCCGACGAGCTGAAAAGCACCTTCATTTCCATCATCTCCCATGAGTTGAAAACCCCGGTTGCGCTGATCAAAGGCTACGTCAGCACCCTGCGCCGCGAAGACGCCGACTGGGACCGCGCCATTGTGCAGGAAAGCCTGGAAGTGATCGAAGAAGAAGCTGACCGCCTGAGCCTGTTGATCGAAAACATGCTGGACGCCTCGCGGCTGCAGGCCAACGGGTTTGCCATTAAGCGCTCTGACGTGCAGCTCGCCGATCTGGCGCGGCGCGTGGCCGAACGCATGCAAATCCAAACCAGTCAGCACCAGATCGTCACCGATTTTCCGCCCGATTTTCCGGTGGTACTGGCCGACGAAAACCGCATCCAGCAGGTGCTCAGCAATCTGATCTCCAACGCCATCAAATACTCCACCGATGGCGAGATCCGCGTCACCGGTCAGGTGCGCCCCGACGTGGTCATCCTGACCGTCAGCGACCAGGGACCTGGCATCGCTTCCGAGGACATCCCCCACATTTTTGATCGGTTCTACCGCGCCCCCGACATGGCCCGCCAGACCAAGGGCGCCGGGCTGGGGCTGTACCTGGCGCGCGCCGTGGTGGAAGCGCATGGCGGGCGCATCTGGGTGGATACCGAATCGGGCAGCGGCGCGCGTATTTGCTTCTCGCTGCCGCGTCAGGTGGAACTCGAATAATCTCTTTTATAAACTACACGCAGTTCTCGCGACCTCCGGTTCGTTACCGGGGTCGCTCTGCTTAACGCGCCTCTTCCCCGCGGGCGGTGGTATAATCAGCCCAAGTTTTGATTGTCCAAATCATCAAAGAAACGGAACCAGCCATGCCAAGAACACAAACCTACTGCCCTCGCTGCCGCCAGCCCATTGTCGCCGATATCGAGCAGCTCTTCGATGTCTCTGCGGATCCGCAGGCCAAGAACCGCTTTCTAACTGGTTCATTCAACGCGGCGCGCTGCAACAGTTGCGGTTATGAAGGCCCTTTGAGCATGCCTCTGGTCTATCACGACGCCGATAAGGAGCTGCTGCTCACCTACTTCCCGCCCGAACTCGGTTTGCCTGTCAACGAGCAGGAGCGCCTGGTGGGGCCGATGATCACCCAGGTGGTCAACCGCCTGCCCAACGAAAAACGCAAAGCCTATCTGCTGCGCCCGCAAACCATGCTGACGCTGCAAACCATGGTGGAGAAAGTGCTGGAAGGCGAAGGCATCACCCGCGAGATGCTCGATGGTCAGCAGAAACGCCTCAATCTCATCCAGCGCCTGGTCAGCACCCAGCCCGAAAGCCGCGCCGAGGTCATCAAGCAGGAAGAAGCCCTGATCGATGAAACCTTCTTCGGTATTCTCACGCAATTGGCCCAGGCTGTGCTCGCCCAGGGCGATGAACGCACTGCCCGCGCGCTGCTGGGCCTGCAGCAGGAATTACTGAAATCCACCCCGGTGGGTCAGGTATTGGCCGAACGCGTGCAGGAAGAGCAAGCCGCCGTCAAGCAACTGCAGGAAGCCGGCAACACCCTCACCCGCGAAAAATTGCTGGACATGCTGATCGAAGCCCCCACGGAAACCCGCGTCAATGCCCTGGTGAGCATGACCCGCAACGGTCTGGATTACAACTTCTTCCAGATCCTCAGTGAACGGATCGAGCACGCCGAAGGCGAGCAGAAGACCCGCCTGGCGGCACTGCGCGAGCGCCTGCTGGCCCTCACCAGCCAGATCGACGCCGCCGTGCAGCAGGAAGTCGCCTCCGCGCTCAAGAATTTGGAAACCCTCTTGCAGGCGCCCAATATTGAACAGGCGGTTGAACAGAATATGCAAGTCGTGACCGAGTTCTTCATCGAAGCGCTCAACGGCGAGATGGAAACCGCGCGCAAAACCAGCAACCTGGAGCGCATTGCCAAATTGCAGCAGGTCGCCAACGTCATAGAAAAAGCCAGCGCCCCCCCGCCGGAGTACGCCCTGATTGAGGCCTTGATGGACGCCGAAGACGAAGAGGCCCGCGCCCGCGTATTGAAAGAAAACGACGCGATGGTGACGCAAGAATTCGTCGGTGCGCTGTCCACCCTGGCCCAGCAGGGTGAAGCCCAGGGTCAACCGCCCGAAGTGATCGAGAAATTCCGCGACGCGTACCGCTCTGCGCTGCGCTATTCCATGCAGAAGAACATACAGGCCTAGCCGCCCGTCAACCATTAACAACAAACCCCGCCGGTTAGCGGGGTTTTGATTTTAAGGAAACAAGATTATTCCGGCGGATTTTCCAGGCGCAGACCGTAACCGCGCACCGTCACCAGGTAGGCATGCGCCGGATCATAGGAGGTCAGGCGGTCACGCAGCCGCCGCACCAGCGCATCCAGCGCCTGTTCCGAAACGCCTACCGATTCATCCTCGCCCCACACCGCCAACACCAGGCTCTGGCGCGAGACGACGTTGCCCTGCTGATCGTACAGCGCTTGCAGCAGACGGAACTGCGGCACGGAAAGCGGCGGCAGCACTTCCTCCTGCCCCACCCACACCCGCCGCGAGCGGTTGTCCAGCAGCAATCGACCCAGGCGCGCCACCGCCGGCGCACCCACTTCCAACGGCATGGTGGCATCCGAGCTCAAAAAGACCAATTGCTGCACCAGCGCAATCTGTAGTACATCGCCGTCATGCAGCAGGGTGGGGTCCTTAATCATCCGGCCGTTCACATAGGTGCCGTTCTTGCTGGCCAGGTCTTCCAGCACAACGCCGGCCGCGGTCGGCTCCAAACGGGCGTGCACGCGCGAGACCTGCCGGTCGTTGATGATCACATCGCAGTTGTATTCCCGCCCGATGAGCAATTCGCGTCCCGCCAACCAGCGCTGGCCATTCAGTGGACCGGTCTGCCCGATGAGCAAAGGTTGTTCAGGGCCGTTTCGTTCCATGCTTGCCCTCCTTCAGGTCGTAGGCTGGATCAACGTGACCACCCAACCGCGCGAAGCGCTCCCTCCCGCAGGATCGCCGCCAAACAGGTCTTTGCCGGCGCGCCTCTCGAGGTATAATATATCAGAATTTCATTTATTTGTGTAACGGAGGACCCAAATCCGCAAGGGGATAACGCCGAAATTCATCCCCACCTTGCGTCCTCGCCGTCATATTGTAAGGATGGTTTAGCCATGCCGGTTCCTCTCAAAGCCGGAGAGGTGCTGCGCGGGCGCTACCGCATTCGTCGCATCATTGGCCAGGGGGGCATGGGTAGTATTTACCTGGCCGACGACATGCGGTTGGAAGGCCGCCAGTGCGCTCTCAAGGAAGTGGAGCACGACCGCTCGCTCTCGCCGGATCTGGCTCGCGAAGCCCGCGAACAGTTCCAGCGCGAAGCGACTGTCCTTGCGCGCCTCGACCATCCCAATCTCCCCAAGGTATCCGATTACTTCTCCATCAGCAACCGCGATTATCTGGTGATGGATTACATTCCCGGCAAGGATTTGCGCTCGCTGATGCTGGAAGCGCGCCAGAACAACGTATTCTTGCCCGAAAGCGACGTGCTCAACTGGGCGGCGCAGCTCAGCGATGCGCTGATGTACCTGCACAGCCAGGAACCGCCCATTCTGCACCGCGACATCAAACCCAGCAACATGAAAGTCACCCCCTCCGGGTTGCTCAAGCTGGTGGATTTTGGATTGGTGAAAGTATTGGCATCCGGCGAGGTGACCATCACCATCCTGCAGGGCCAGGGCACCGCGCTATATACCCCGCTGGAGCAGTATGGCGGCGACAGTGGCCACACCGATGTGCGCAGTGACATTTACGCCTTCGGCGCCACGCTGTATCACCTGCTGACCAACCAACCGCCGGCCGATGCGCGCGACCGCTTCTTGAATCCCGAAAATTTGCTGCCCCCGCGCCAGATCAACCCGGATATTTCGCCGCGCACCGAGCGGGCCATCCTGTGGGCCATGAATCTACACCCGGACGAACGCCCGGAAAGTGTGGAAGCCTTCCACAAGAGCCTGCTGGGCGACCGCCCCACGCTGCCGCGCCCGTCGCTGCGCCCCACCGAGCCGCGCGACCTGCTGCACGCCATGCCCGAGCGCATGTTACTGGGGGTGTCTGCCGCGCTGACAGTGCTGAGTTTGATTATGACTTTGCTGAATTAACCCGATTGGCGGTGCGTCCAATCGACTGCCGCTTCATCCAGGCATACCAGGCAACTCCCCCACCCGCTCCAATTGCCAGACCGATCAAAACCGCCAGCAGCACGCTGCCGGTGGCGGCGTTCCAACCCGGCGCGCCGAACAGTCGCAGCGCCACAGCGCAATACCCCAACAGGCCGCCGCTGGCAGCCAGCAGACCCACGCGCAGCCCCCACCGGCGGGTGAGCTTCCGGCTCAACCACCAGGCAATCGCCGCGGCGCCGCCCCACACCACGACAATCGCCGCCAACCAGTCGCCCACGCGCGGGTGCGGGTACAGTTGCGCCACGCTGGGCGTCGGCTGCAGGGTGGGTTCGGCCGTTTGGGTCGGATCCGGCTGCGGGGTGGGCGTCCACACCACAATCGTCGGCACCACGGCGGTCACCGGCGCGGCTTCGTCGCCGGTGATCTCCAACTTGAGGATTTCGCTGGTCATGGCCGGGTCGCTCACCACGCGGATATCCAACGGGCCTTTGTTGGCAATGCGATAGGCCGTGCGGGCCATCCCTTGCACGGTGGAGGCTTCCACCTGCTGCACGGGAACGTCCGATCCGGTGGTAAAGAGAAAGCGCACCACCGTTCCGTCCGGCACCACATTGCCGTTGTGATCCATAATCACGCCGGTGCGCAGCGGGATGGTATCGCCGACACGAAATGCCGGTGCCGGGGTCGGCAGAGGTTGCGGAATGCTTGACGGGTCCGCCGTCGGCGATAGAATCTCTTCCGGCAGATCCACGCGCAGCTCAATGATACGGTTGGGGTTCGGCGAGGTGGCCTCGATCAGGTCATAGCCCACGCCCGGAACCGATACCGGCAGCGCGCCCTGTGGAGTGACCTCCTGGAATAGAATACGCGCCGCCAGTTCGATAAACACCGGCGATTTGCTGTACATGGCATAATAGGCGGTCAGTTTGGAAACGTCGGTGGCATCCAGGTAATACGGCGCATTGAAGGCAAACACCACCACGCGCTTATTGCGCAACAGGTCGGGGCGCATCGAGAAGAAGCGCTGCAATGCCATGGACGCCGGGCGGTCCGGGTTGACGTCCAGCATGGAGATGATGATCCAATCCGTCTGGGTCAAATCCGTCGCCAATTGACC
>DAOUGY010000103.1:0-1767 GCA_034428975.1 Anaerolineaceae bacterium
GCGCAGCCACCCAACACACCCCCGGCATCCGTCGAATGCTCTAATAAATCCCCGGAAACAGCCGGTAACGCACGCGCCGCGCATAGTCCGCATATCCCGGAAGCTCAGCACGCAGCGCCTTATCCTCCAGCGCCGTGCGCACCACCACAACCAGCAGCGCGAACCCCGCCGGTATGAGCGCCCACACCGAGCTCAGGGCCAGCACTATGCCCGGCAGCGGCAAAATATTCCCGGCATAGCCCGGGTGGCGGATGAAACGGTAGGGGCCGCTGTCGCACACCGCATGCCCGCGCTCCGTCTGGATGCGCACCACGCCGGAGAAGAAACGATTTTCCACCAACGCCCACACTGCCAGCGCATATCCGGCGGCGATGAGCCCAAAGCCCGTTACACTGAGCCCCGGTGGAAACGCCGTTGACCAGCCAAGGCGATGGTCCAACCCGGCCACAATGACCGGCGGAAAGCCGACACTCACCGACATGAGTGGAGAAAGCACCTTGTCCCAGCTTTTGGCATCGGCAAAGGTCTCACGGCTTTGCCGTTCCGCCATCAGCCCCGGGTGCCGGCGTTCGGCCAGAACACGCCCCCCAATGCCGGCCGCGAATATCAACGCGGAAAAGACCCATGCCTGCCACCAGCCAAAATCGCCGGCGCACACAAACAGAATCAGCGGTATGAACAGATACACAACGACCACCCCAACCCATTGGATGGGGCGAATGGTTTTGGCTGCCGGTTGGCCATTGGGGTTGGGTGACATGGCATCCTCCAAACTGCGCAAGACGGGATGGATTCATTCGTCGGGTGGCCCCTTAAGCCCAACGCCCCCCGAAGAGCGCCATGCAGAGCGGCAGGGCGATCCCCTGTGCACGCCAATTGGACAACCCGGATGAAGGTCGATGGAAAAACTTGGGTTGAGCCATTCATAGTTTAGCACGGCGTCGACCGGTTCGCGTTGCCAATCACGATCGGCAAATAAAGCGCCCCCTTCGCAGCACATTGCGTGCTTTGCAGAGGGCGCTTCGGCCATCCCAGGTTGTCCCTGTGTGCGCTACGGCTGCAGACCGGCCTTCATGCGCAGGTATTCCGCCAGCACAACCGCCTGGTTGGCTTGCGGATCACGCGCCGCATACAGCAACGTGACCGTCCCACGGGCAGCCCGGTCCAGAAGCTGCGCCACCGCTTCGGGTTGAAGCTCCAGTTCAGTCCGATAGCGGGCCTTGAACTCCAGCCACGGTAAGTCGCCGCTGTGGTATTGGCGCACCAGCTCGCGGCTGGGCGCGACATCCTTCAACCACAGGTCGGCATGCAGCTTCTCTTTCGAAAAGCCGCGCGGCCACAACCGGTCGACCAGAATACGGCAGCCATCTTCCGGCTCGACCGGGTCATACACGCGTTTCAGGTGAAGGGTGATCATGGGGTTATTATAGGAGATCCAGCTCACTGCCGCAAAATTTTGGCCAGAGCTTTTCCTTTGGCCAGTTCATCGATCAGTTTGTCCAGATAGCGGATTTTTTGCATCAGCGGATCGTCAATGTCTTCCACGCGCACGCCGCACACCACGCCTGTGATCAGCGCGCTGTTGGGGTGAATGGCCGGCGCCTGGGCAAAAAAGGTTTGAAAATCATTCCCCTGCTCAATTTGCCGCTGCAATTCCGCCGGGGTATAGCCGGTCAACCAGCAGATGATCTGGTTCACCTCGTCCTTGGTGCGCTGCTTGCGTTCCGCTTTTTGAACGTACAGCGGATAAACATCCGCAAATTTCAT
>DAOUGY010000104.1:0-10134 GCA_034428975.1 Anaerolineaceae bacterium
CTGTTTCGACGCGATGAACGGCACCGACAGCCCCGACCTGTCCACCGCGCAGCGCCTGAACGAGAGCGCCGCGCACCGCAACGTCGGTCTGGTGATCGAAACCCGCCCCGACGAAATCACCCCCGCCGAATTGATTCACCTGCGCCAACTGGGCGTGACCAAGGTGCAGCTCGGCGCGCAAAGCCTGGACGACCACATTTTGGAGCAAAACAAGCGCGGGCACTCCGTGGCCGATTTGCAGCGCGCCACCGCGCTGCTGCGCGCCGCCGGGTTTAAGATCGTGCTGCACTGGATGCCCAATCTACTGGGCGCCACCCCGCAAAGCGACCGGGCCGATTTTGCCCGCCTGTGGGAGGGTTTCTGCCCGGACGAATTGAAAATTTACCCGACCCAGCTTCTGGAAAACTCCGAACTCTACCGTATCTGGCAGCGCGGCGAATACACCCCCTACACCACCGCAGAACTGGTCGACCTGATCGCCGACCTCAAACCCGCCATCCCGGCCTACTGCCGCGTCAACCGCGTCATCCGCGATATCCCCTCCAACCATGTCGTTGAGGGCAACCGCCGTACCAGCCTGCGCCAGGATGTGCTGGCTGAATTACAGCGCCGTGGGCAGCAGTGCGGCTGCATCCGCTGCCATGAAGTACGTGGCACGCACGTCGATCCCGCCGGCCTGCGTCTGGAAGACTTTACCTATGTCGCCGCCGAGGCCGAGGAGCACTTTCTGCACTTCCGCACGCCGCAGGGGCAGATCGCCGGTTATCTGCGTCTGTCGCTGCCGGCGGCGAATGCCCCCGCGCTGGACATGCCCGACCTGACCGGCGCCGCGCTGATCCGTGAAGTACACGTCTACGGGCAGTCGCTGCCGGTGGGCGCCGGGCAGCAGGGCGCCGCCCAGCACAGCGGCCTGGGCGCGCAGCTCATCGAGCGCGCCGTGGAGATTGCCCGCGCGCGCGGTTATGCCCGCCTGGCCGTCATCGCCGCCATCGGCACGCGCCATTACTACGCCCGCCGTGGATTTATTCCGGGCGATTTATACATGCTGCGCGAAATCGAATCCCACCCCGCAATATAATCGGACGCCCATGCTGATCATTCGTGAAGAAACCCCTGCCGATATTTCCGCCGTGCGGCGCGTCAATGACGCGGCCTTTGAGCGCCCGGACGAGGGCAATGCGGTTGACCGCCTGCGCGATCATGGCCAACACCTGCTTTCGATGGTCGCGGAACAGAACGGCGAAGTGCTCGGGCATATCCTGTTTACCGCCATGACGGTTGACACACCCGGCGGTCGGATGCCGGCGGTGGGGCTGGCCCCGCTGGCGGTGCTGCCCGCCCACCAGCGCCGGGGCGTTGGCGGCGCGCTGATTCGCGCCGCGCTGCAGCGCCTGCGCGAGGACGGCCACCGCGTCTGCTTTGTGCTGGGTCACCCCGACTACTATCCGAAGTTCGGTTTTGAACGCAGTGACCGGTATGGACTGACCTGTGCTTACCAGGGTGTGCCCCCCGAAGCGTTCATGGTGCTCGCTCTGGTTCCCGGCGCGCTGGACGGCCTGAGCGGTGTGGCGCATTATTTGCCGGATTGGGACGGGGTGTAAAACCCGATAATTTAAATATAAACAAGTTGAAAAGGCTGCCTGTTTCCAGGCAGCCTTTTTGTCGTATGATAGATATGTCAGCCGTCTGTGGTGCGGCTTGGAATCGCCGGCAAGGAAATTGCGATGATCATTCGCGAAGAAACTCCCGCGGATGTCCCGGCTGTGGCCCGTGTGCATGCGCTCACCTTCGGCCGCCCGGACGAGGGCGACAGGGTGGACTGGCTGCGCGAGCGCGGCCTGCTCTTGCTCTCGCTGGTCGCCGAGATCGATGGCGAGGTGGTAGGCGCGATTTTGTTCACCCCTCTGACCATCGACACGCCCGGCGGACCGCTGCCGGCGGTGGGGCTGTCGCTGCTGGCGGTGCTGCCGGCGGTTCAGCGGCAGGGCATTGGTGGCGCGTTGATCCGCGCCGGCCTGCAACACCTGCACGATCAGGGCCAACGCATCTGCTGCGTGCTGGGTCACCCCTCGTATTACCCCAAATTTGGTTTCACATATTGCGGTGAGCACGGCCTGACCTGTGCCTTCAACGCGCCCCTGCAGGTGTGCATGGCTGCCGAACTGACGCCCGGTGCGCTGGACGGCGTGCGCGGCGAAGTGCGCTATTTGCGGGTGTGGCGCAGCGAGGATCAGTCGGTCAGCACGCGATAGTGCAGTCGAACCCGCCCATTATCCAGCGCCTCACAGCCCAGTCGCTCCAGGCGCGTGGGCGCTTCTTCCGGCCGCAGATCGGGCGCGTGAAACAGCGAGGAGGTGTGCTCTCCGCCGATCAGCGCCGGGCCGAACTCCACCACCACTTCGTTCACCAGCTTCGCGCGCAGCAGCGCGCCGCACAACCGCCCGCCAGCGGTGCACATTAACCGCTCCACTCCCAGTTTGGCGTGCAGTTTTTCAAACACCGCGCGCAGGTCCACATGCTCGTCACCGGCCAGCAGGTAGGGGATGGATTCGCGGCGCAGAAAGGCGCGGTATTCGCGCGGCGTGGCGGCGCACACCAGCGCCAGGGCGTACCATCCAGCCCAGGCCGGGTCGGGGTATTCCTTGAAGGACCAGTGAATGCGCCCGCGCCCGTCCACGGCGGCAAACCAGTTCCGGCCGGGCACATTCAGCACTTCCGGCGGTAAAAAGTCATCGTCCAGCTCCGGCATGTTCCTGTCCAATGGGGTGAACGGCTCGCCGGGTTGGTCTGGCGCCACAAACGATCCGCTGCCTTCCAGAAAAACCTGCGGATGGAAGGTGTCCATCAGCCACGGATACGGATCATACGACTCGCCGGTGACGGTCTGCCAGCGCGGGTCGCCGTACAACAGCAGCGTATCGGGCGAGAGCGTCATGCGTCCGTCCAGCGAGGCAATCGAATAGGTCACGACATACGGCAGTGTCATGCGATCCTCCAGGAGGAAACGGGGCGTCAGGCCGAAAAGCGATACTCGTCAAAATCGCCGAGTGGCATGTAGCCCACTTTGGTGTAGATCGAGTTGGAGACGGGGTTGTCCAGGTCGGTGAACAGCGTACAGAATTGGCGCCCCTCGTCCAGCAATTTCTTGCTGAGCTGTGCCACGGCCGCGCCGGCATACCCGCGGTTACGCAGTTCGGGCGGGGTGTACACCTGTGTCAGGGTGATGCCGTGGCGGGTGGGACGGGTGAGTGCCAACATACATACCGGCAGACCGTCGCGATCCCACACATACAGCGAGCCGTTGGCAATGCGCCAGGCGATCATCCCGGCGATTTTTTCCGGAGGTTCGTTTTCGCGCATTTCACGGGTAAAGTCGTTGGCCCAGGCGGTCAACCCGGGGCTGTCGGCGGTTTGTGCCCGGCGCAGAAAGCCATCCACCGGTGGCGGGGGAATCACCTGCCGCACTTCATAACAGCGCAGGTGCTTGAAAATACCCGGCGTGCGTCCGGTGCGTTGCGCATAGATATGCGCGAAAGCGGCGGCAACGGCGGCAGGGCCGACCACACCCGGCACAGTCCAGCCGTGCTCGGCCAGATGATCGGCCAGCATGTGCAAGGCGCCCGTGACATCGTCCAGATCGCTGCTCAACAAGATTCCGTGCGGCGGGGTGATCACCCCCGCCAGGCGCGGCTGCCCGGCGACATCCACCACGCCCAGGAAAGGCGCGTCCCGCGTGCGCTCGGGGTGTTCCACCAGGCGCTGCAGCACGCCGAGCAGCAGGTTGTTCAGGGCTTCGTGTTGTTCCAGCAGCGGGCGCACGTGCGCCAGCAGGTCCGCGGGATGTGTGTACACTTCCAAAATCATCGCATCACCTCCCCAGGCTGTGCCTCAAGATGATTGTACATCAGAACCGGCCGGCGGAATTCTACCGTGGGAATGAAAAACCCTCTCCGCACTGCGGAGAGGGTGGGGTGGGGAAGGGGCGCCGGGTTACAGGTCGTCGTTCTCGTCCAGGTTTTTGATCAGCACCACAAAGAACTGCACCATCTGCTCCACGGCCTCGGTGCGAATGCGTTCGTTGATGCCGTGCACGCCCGTCAGGTCGGCATTGCTCAGGCGCACGGGTGAAAAGCGGTACACATTGCTGCTGATGCGTGCATAGTACCGCGCGTCGGTGGCGCCTTCCACAATGTAGGGCGCGACGATCACGTCCGGGAAGACCTGTTGTACGGTCGTTTCCAGCGTTTCATAGGCCGGGCCGTCACCGGGTGATACCACCGAGGCTTCCCAGGCCGAGTTGTCTTTGGGCTCAAAGGCCACGCGCTCGTCGCCAATGATCTTGCGCACGCGCTCGCACACCCCGGCAATCGTGTCGCCGGGCAGCAGGCGGAAGTTAACCAGCGCCTCGGCTTCGGCGGGCAGCACATTGTCCTTCACGCCGCTGCGCACCACCGTCGGCGCAATGGTTGTGCGTACCGCGGCGTCAGTTTGCGGGTTGGCGCGCAGCTTGCGTTCCACCAGGCCGCCGGTCAACCAGGTGTTGGCCAGCAGAATCTGCATGGGGAAGGAGACTGCCGGTCCGAGCGCGCGGTACATCTCGCGCAGCAGGCCCAGGCGCGCCGGGAAGGGGCTTTCTGAGAGCAGCGCCAGCGCGCGCGCCAACGTTCCGATGGCGGTATGGCGCGGCGGGGTGGAGGAATGCCCGGCTTCGCCTTTGGCGCGCATGTGCAGCGTCAGATAGCCCTTTTCGGCGGCGCCGATCAGCGCCACCTGACCATTCACACCCGGAATGCCGTCTTCCAGAATGGTGCCGCCTTCATCGACGACGATGGCGGGGTGGATGTCGCGCTCTTCCAACAGGCGCGCGATAGTTTCGGCGCCACGCATGCCGGTCGATTCTTCGTCCTCGCCGAAGGCCAGCAGGATGGTGCGCTTGGGTTCATACCCGTTCGCCAGCAGGTGCTCCACCGCCGAGAGCGTGGCGATCACCTGGCTTTTGATATCCAGTGTGCCGCGCCCCCACACGTAGCCGTCGGCAATTTCACCGGAGAAAGGCGGGTAGGTCCAGCGCTCCAGCGTGGTCGGGTCGGCCGGCACCACGTCCAAATGGGCGGTGAGCAGCACAGGCGGCAGGTCGGGCTGGCTGCCCACCCAGGTGTACAGCAGGCTGTATTCCGAAACCACTTCGCGGCGCAGGGTGGTGTGCACATGCGGGTACTGGCGGGCCAGCGCCAGATGCAGCGCGGTGAACGCCGCGCTATCCACATCGGCCGCCTCGACGTGCGAGACGGTTTCCAGGCGCACGATTTCGCTCAGGTTGCGCACCGCGGCGGCGCCGTCCACGTCGGGCAATTCCACGCCTTCGGTGATTTTCAACCGGCGCGGAAACATCACCGCGCGGACCAGGATAAAGGCCGCCAGCAGCAGCAGGACGACCAACAAGGCGATCAAAATGTTCAGCAGCATAGGTCTGCTCCTTTGTAGGTTCCGTATCGGCCTAATTGTAGCCTTTGCAGGCCATTTCCGCAACAGCATGCCGTCACTGCCGATGAACCGGTTCGCTGCGTTTGGGCAAGATCATGTAAAATAAAGGAGAAAGGATGCCATGGAACCTTCCACCCCACCCGTTGAAATGACCAACCTGCTGTGCCCCAACTGCGGCGCGGCCCTGCACGTGGACGCCGACGCCCGGCAGGCAACCTGCGCACACTGCGGCACCACCCAATTGATTCACGCCCCGTTGCCCGCCGGAGACCAGGCATTGCGCGCGGCGCGCCTGATCCGCCTGGAAGGGGAGATTGAGCAGAATCGCCGCGCGATGGTGCGGGCGGCGCAATGGGTGCTGTTGGGACTGTTCTGTCTGGGGATCCATTTCTTTCTGGTGCGATTTATCTTCTTTGCCGTTCTGGGCGCGCTGTTCCTACTGGCCGGCGGTTTTTTGCTTTCGCTCACCTGGCGCCGCCGCCGCGCGCTCCTCGCCGAGCGCGATTCCTGATCGCGGATTCTCTTAAAAATAAAAACGGGCGGTTCAGACCGCCCGTTTTTCATTGAACCGATTGGTTTACTTCGCCAGCCACAAATCGACCAGCAATTTGCCCGCGGTGCTGTCACCGGCCTGGTCTTCCACCACCAGCATGGACTCGTTGCCCAAAGTTTGCATGTACACATCCCAGCGGTTGCCGTTGCGCGCGCGGTAGACCACCACATTATCGCTGGCCCAATCCAACGGGCGCAGCAGGTCGGTGGGGCGACCCAGTTGTTGGTGCGTGTCGCTGCCGATGGTGATGGCCAGGCCGCCCTGCCCGTTGACCGCAAAGGCCAGCGATTGGCTGTTGTGGGACCAGGCCAGCCCGTAGGCGTCGCCTTCAAATACCTGTCGCGAAGCATCGCCCGCCAGGTTTTGCAGCCAGACCCCGGAGGCGGTGATGTAGGCCAACCAGGTGCCGTCCGGCGAAACCGAAGCCGCCGGCAGCCCGCTGTCAATGCGCACGTCCGGCTGCGAAATCAGGCGCGAAACACGCCCGTCGGGGGCAATGCGCATCACACTCAAAGTGCCCGATTGCATGCCGGGGCGGGTTTCAAAACCGGTCAGCAGCGCCGCGGAAGAGTCGTTTTGCCAGCGCACACCCGGCAGGAGCGAGAATTGCGTCACGTTGGTGTAATAGGCTCCGGTGATCAGGTTGACTAACCCGACCTGACCGTCGTTCACCAGCAGCACATACTTTCCATCCGGCGAGAAAATGGCGCTGCCCGGTGGGGGGCCGGGTTCCTGGAAGCGTGCCAGAACGGTCATCACCCCGCTTTTCACATCCACGCGCGCAAACCCCAGCAGACCGGGATTGGCACCGCCCGAGGCAAATTCGACCAGAATCGTCTGGCTGTCGGCCAGCCAGGCAAAACTGCCCAGGCGTTCCACCGCCGGCTTGCTGGCCGGGTCGGTGGCGGTGATCATGGCAGCGTCGATGGCTTTGTTGCGTACCGTGCCGTCTTCCAGCAGCACCCAGAGCGTATCGCCATGCTTCAAGTAGGCCACTCCCGTACCGTCGGGCGCGATCGACACCGGCATATAGGACTGTTCCAGATCGCTGTAAATGGGCCGGCGGTCGGATTTTAAGATCCACAATCCGGTCTCGCCGGAGAGGGCCACGCGCAGGCTGATGGGCAGCTTGGTGAGCGGGCCGGGCGTGCGGGTGGGCGAAAGCGCCCCGTGAATGGCGCCGGAGGGAATATCGAGCGTCGTCGGGCGTTCAAACGGCCAGGGCACCAGCCCGCTGATGAAGCTGAACGCCAGGGCAATCAGCGTCACGACCGCCGCGCCGATCAGCACGATCCCGCCGGTTTGCGGCTTGAGCGGGCGATTGGGCAGCCCGCCGCCGGGGCGTTTGCGCGTGGATTGCGGGGGGCCTGCCGGGCGTTGCTGCTGGATGGGCGGCGGGGTGGGTAAATTGATGGGGCGCTGCTGCGGCAATTGCATGCGCGGTCGCGGGGTGCTGCCGTTGGCGCGCGGTGGGCGAATGGGCGCTGCCGGCGGGGGTGTGGGTTCTTCATCAAGCATGGACTGGTTTTTCCGCAGCTCCGCCAGCACTTGCCGCGCCGTCTGGCTGGTGGGAATGTTCTGCAGACAGCGCTGCAGAACGATCACACGTTCTTCGTCTGTGTCGCAAGCATCCACCAACCACAACCAGGCTTCTTCATTGCCTGGCTCCTGGCGCAATATTTCGGTCAGCAGCAGCCTGGCGGCAGGATTCTGCCCGCGCTGGACCAGTTGAATGGCTTCTTTTAATCGATCATCCATAATCCCCCCCTTGCCTGGTTCGCCGCCGGCTGGGCGGCTATCCGGGAGAGGTGTGAGAGTAAGCGTTGAATCCTTGCAGGTTCATTATGCAATAATCATACCATGAGGGTCAAAAATCGCCCGCATCAATATCCGTCAGTTTGGTCGCATCCGGTTCCCGGCGTTCACTCGTTGGGCAGGGTGGGTTGGCCGGCAGCCTGGATTGAGGCGTTGTGCGCCTGGCGATCCATGCGTAATGCCACCACCGCCAGCACGGTGGCCACAAAAATGGCCGCAGCGGCGATGCGATAGGTGATGTTCACCCCGGCAATCAGGGCTTCCGGCGACGCGATGGTGATGTCGTTGTTGAGCAGCGCGCCGCCAAATGCCACGACGGCCGCAGTGAACAGCGCGCCCATCATCGGCAGGCCGGACGTTTGCCCCATGTTGCGCGTCAATGCCAGCAGCCCCGAGGCCACGCCCAGGCGTTCTCGCGGCACCACACCCATGATGGCGCTGTTATTGGGCGAGTTGAAGGTGCCCATGCCCAGACCCAGCGGGATCACGCGCAGCACGAAACCCAGCGGCGTTAACCCGGCGTGCATGGTGCTTAGCGCCAGGCAGCCCGCCGTGACCAGCAGCAAACCGATGATGCTGATCCAACGCGAGCCAAAGCGATCGGACAGCGCCCCTGAAAACGGCGCCACCAGCCCCATTGCCACCGGCTGGGCCATCAGCATCAGGCCGATTTGCGGGGTGCTGTAGCCCTCCACCAGGTTGAGGAAGAAGGGAAGGATGAAGTTGCCCGCCAGGGTGAAGAATACCAGAAAGCCCATCACCAGGTTGATGCTGAACAACCGGTTGCGAAACAGGCTGAGGTCCACCATGGGCTGCGGCGCGCGGCGCTCGACGTTGAGGAAAATCACCAATCCGACCAACGCTACCCCCAGCAGGGCCAGTACGGTGCCGTTGTCGAAACCGGCCAACTGCCCGTACGTCATGCCCATGGCATAACACCCCAGGGTGATCAGCAGAACGAACGCACCGGGCAGGTCAAATTGCTGGTTGCGCTGACGCGACGGAATGTTGGGAATGAAGCGCCATACTGCCAGCAGGGCCAACAGGCCGACCGGAATATTGACCCAGAAAATGGAGCGCCAGCCGGCCAGACCGATCAGAACGCCGCCCAACGGCGGCCCAAACGCCACGCCTGCCGAAACAGCGGTGCCGGCAATGCCCAGCGCCCGCCCGCGCATGTTGGCCGGGAAGATGGTGGTGATGATGGCCAGGCCCAGCGCCTGCAGAAACGTGGCGCCGAAGCCCTGTACGGCGCGGAAACCGATCAACTGGTTAACGTTGGCGGCTGTTCCACACAGCGCGGATCCCAGGATAAAGACCGAGATGCCGAACATGTAGAGCTTCTTTTTGTTGCGCATATCTCCCAGACGCGAAACGCTGAGTAGCAGCGTGGTGGCCACCAATGCATAGCTCAAGATGACCCATTCCACCGTGGCCAGATCGGAGTGCAGATCTTCCACCAGTGTAGGAAGCGAAATGTTGACGATGCTCATATCCAGCGTGGACATGAACACGCCCATGGCGATACCCGCCAGCGCCAGCCAGCGTTCCGTGTTGCTGATGGAAGATATTTCAGGAGTCGGGGTGGGAGCTTGCATACGAACCGGACCTCGTTGAAGAATGGCCTTCATTGTACCATCCCCGCCCTCAATCCCGGCCCTTTTGGGCCGCCAGGGTTTTCCCCTGGTTGCCAAAAATCGAACAAATAGACTATAATCGGCCCATCTTATGAAGGGCAAAGGCTGTTCCCCAGCCGTCCAATCCATGAATCGACCGCTCCGCGCTGCCTGTCTACTGATGCTTGCTGCCGCTCTGATGGTGCTGCCCGCCTGTCATGTTGTCGAGGAACAGCCCGTACCGGCGACGGTTTCGCCGGAGACCGAGATTGCCCCCGCGCTGCCTGTGGTGCCGGACGAATGGATTGAGGTGTATTTCAGCGGCGACCGGGGCAACCCGGAGGAGGCCGAAGCGGCGCTGGTGGCCTCCATCGAGGGCGCCCAGCGCAGCGTGGATATGGCCATGTTCAACTTCAGCCTGACCTCGGTGCGTGACGCACTGATCGGCGCACACCAGCGCGGTGTGACGGTGCGCGTGGTCACCGACAGTGAGTCGCTGGACAAGGCGGCCTTTCGCGCGCTGCAGAAGGCCGGCATTCGCGTGCTGGGCGACCGCCGAGAAGGCTTGATGCACGACAAGTACGTCATCATCGACCAGGCCGAGGTGTGGACCGGTTCGCTCAACCTGACCGCCACCGGGCTGCAGGAGGACAACAACGACATCGC
>DAOUGY010000105.1:0-17099 GCA_034428975.1 Anaerolineaceae bacterium
CGAGGTGAAACGCGCGCTGCAAACCGGCCGGTTGGATTGAGGATCAATTCTGCGCTTGGGTGACGATCAGACGGAAAAGCGTTTCGAGCGACAGGACGCCCTCGGGGCCGCACAGGACGTCGTATTCACCGGCGGTGGGCGGGGTGGTGAACGTTGCGCTGGAATCACCGGGCGGCACCGGCGTAGTCCACAGAATATCGGCGGCGTTGAGTCGGCCGGGCTGCGGCGTGACCGGGATGAGCATCACGGTGAATTGCCGGGCTTCTTCCGTTTGATTGTGGAATGAAATGCTGATCTCATGATCCGCCAGAACGGTCCAGGCGCCTGGCGTACAGGTTCCATCCGTCAGGGTGACGTCCATGGTGGTGCTGCCGGGCAGGATATCGCTGGATGGGCGGCACGCGCTGGCCCACATGCCCAGCAGCAGGGCGATGAACAGGCAGGAAATACGGGCGCGGATGCGCGGCGGCATAGGCTCATTGTAGCCCGGCGGGCGGAAAATGGCAATCGAGCGTTACTGGTAGCGTTCGTAGATGGCCAGAACTTTGTCGGCGTAATAATACCCCACGTTCATCGGGCCGTACGCCATGAGCGCGTCGCGCACGCTGCCGTTTTTGTTGACCAGCCCGGCCAACATGCGGCTGCCGTACTGGATGTTGAAGTCGGGGTCGTAGAGTTCATCCATGCTAGGGCGTGAAGCGAAGCACGGGCCGTTGGCGCACATGAATGAGGCGGCGATGCCGTCGCGCGGCATGACCTGCAACAAACCTACCGCTCCACTGCTGGAATACGCCTGGGCGTTGCCACCGCTTTCCTGCAGCATGACGGCGGCGATCAGCCTGGGGTCCAGGCCGTTGTCGGCGGCGTGTTTTTCAATCAGGCCGCACCACTGCCGGATGTTCTCCGGGTAACTACCGCCAAGGGAGCAGTCTGAATCGCGCGCGCTGTCCCGGTCGTCTTCGTCCGAGGTTTCTTCGGGAGGGGGCGTTTTCCTGGCTTTGGCGGTTTTGGTTTTGGCCGCTTTCGTTTCGGTGGGGGCGGGTTCAGGGGTGAGCACAACTTCATCCGCGGACAAGGCGGTCTGTTCCGCGGCGCTGAGGGGCGCAGCCTGCGCAATTTCGGTTGCGCCGGCCAAGCGGGAGAGAAACACCAGCGCGAGGATGCCGAGCAGCACACCGGGGAATATGGCTTTTTGAACTGCGTTCACCTGACCACCTGCCTATAAGAAAATTTGTTCTATTAATGATTATATAGAACAAATGCTCCAGAGTCAAGCGATCCGGGAAAGCAAACGGCCGCCCACAGGCGGCCGTAAAGGTATTCCGTTGATGAGCGCCTAGCGCTCCATGCTGACGACCTGATCTTCCCAGCGGTGCCAGCCGGAGAAGCGCTCCTGAAGGATTTTGCGGCCTTCGCCAGGGGAGTCCAACCCCATCAGTTCCATGTCGGCGTCGACCATGATGCGCACCAGCTCGTGGAACTTGACGCGCGGCGACCAATTAAGCTCGCGCTGCGATTTGGACGGGTCGGCCAGCAGATAGTCTACCTCGGTGGGGCGGTAGTAGCGCGGGTCGATCTCGACGTATTGGTGCCAGTCCATGCCCACGTAACCAAAGGCTTCGTCGAGGAATTCGCGGATCTGGTGCGATTCGCCGGTGCCGATGACATAATCGTCGGCGTGGTCCTGTTGCAGGATCATCCACATGGCTTCGACGTATTCGGGGGCGTAACCCCAATCACGGCGCGATTCGAGGTTGCCGAGATAGAGCTTCTTCTGCTTGCCGGCGCGGATGGCGGCCAGGGCACGGGTGATCTTGCGAGTGACGAAGGTTTCGCCGCGACGCGGAGATTCATGGTTGAAGAGAATGCCGTTGCAAGCGAACATTTTATAGCCTTCGCGGTAATTGCGCGCCACCCAGTAGGAGTACACTTTGGCGGCAGCGTAGGGGCTGCGCGGCTCAAAGGGGGTGAATTCATTCTGCGGCGGTTTGGCGGCGCCGAACATTTCGCTGGACGAAGCCTGGTAGAAGCGCGCGTTGGTGCCGCTCTTGCGCAGAGCTTCCAAAATGCGGATGGTGCCCAGACCGGTCACGTCGCCGGTGTATTCGGGCATGTCAAAGCTGACGCGCACATGACTCTGGGCGGCGAGATGATAGATTTCATCCGGCCGTACGTTGTAGAGCACGTCCATCAGCGTATCCGACGCGGTGACATCGCCGTAATGCAAGTACAGGTTGACTTTCTCGCCGTTGGCGTGCGGATCATGATAAATGTGATCGATGCGGCGGGTGTTGAAGGTGCTGGCGCGGCGGATGATGCCGTGCACTTCGTAGCCTTTGGCCAGCAGTAGTTCAGCCAGATACGAACCGTCCTGACCGGTGATCCCGGTGATTAAAGCTTTTTTCAAAACGACCTCCACTTAATTATTGGAATTGGGGTCCGGGTGGAATGTATTCCCAGTATAACCAGCCCCTGAAAAGGTGTCAAACCCTCTAATTGATTTTCAAGAATTCTTGAGTCACCTATCCGGCAGCGGTTTGCGGCGGATTGGATGGTATTGTCCCCCCGGATTCGATGGTGCCGGCCTGAACCTGCCAGACCGTGGTGTGCTGAACGAAACTCTCTTGAAACAGGTTCAGGTCGGTGGTGGTCAGGATGGCCTGTTCCAGCCCGGACAGGTAGGATAACAGGTCGGCGCGGCGCTGAATGTCCAGCTCGGCCATGATCTCATCCAACAGCAGTACCGGCCATTCCTGCGTGCGCGCGCGCAGCCAGGCCAGTTCGGCCAGCTTGAGCGAAAGCAGCAGGGTGCGAACCTGGCCGCGCGAGCCGTAATCGCCCAGGTCGATGCGGTTACTCATGAAGCGCAGCTCGTCGCGGTGGGGGCCGAGGGTAGTGACGCCGCGGGCGATCTCCTCGCGGCGGGAGGCTTGCAGTCGGGCCGCAAACACTGTGCAAATCTCGTCGACGGTGAGCGCGGCGGGCAGTTTCGGCGTTTCGATGGGCAGGCTGTACTGCCCGTTGGGCGCCGGCGCGGGATCGAACGATGGTTGGTACGACAGGCGCAGCACTTCCTGCCCGCGGGTGAGATGATCGTGGATGCGCGCGGCCAGTTGTTCGATTTGCTGAACGGCGAGCAGGCGGGCATGGATGATCAGCGATCCGCGGCGGGTGAGCAGGTCATCCCAGTAGACCAACTGGTCGGGGTCGCCGCCGCGTTCGTTGAGCTGCTTGAGCAGGGCGTTGCGCTGGGTCACGACCTGGGCGTATTCGGCCAGGGCGCGGGCATAACCGGGCACGGCTTGCGAGAGCGCCAGGTTGAGGTAGCGGCGGCGCTCATCGGGTCCGCCTTCAACGATGCGCGTCATTTGCGGCAGAAAAATGACGGCATTAAACACGCCAAGGGCCTCATGCGCCGAGCGTTTTACGCCGTCCAGCAAAATTTCTTTGCGCAGGCGGCCGCCGTTGCCGTTGGGGTCCAGAATCAGGCGGGCTTCCAGGCGGTGATTGCGGCCGGCGCGGGTAAAATCGGCCACCAGGCGCGTGACGGGCAGCGCATCATTGAGGGACAGGAAGTTGATCAACTGGCGGTCGTTCTGCGCCTGCAGCGAGGTGAACGTCGCCAGGTAGTAGATGGCTTCGAGAACGGTGGTTTTGCCCTGCGCGTTGTCGCCCACCAGCACGAGAACCCGCCGGGGAACGTCCATGTCCAGGCGGGTAAAGGCGCGGAAGTTGGTGAGCGACAGGTGGGTGAGGTTCATGCCCGGCGCGCTTAATCCGAAAGGTAATGCTCTTCTTCGGCGGAGGGCTTCCAGACGCGCGTGGCCAGGTCGGTGTAGAGCACGCCTTCCAGATGATCGATCTCGTGCTGGAAGATGCGTGCCAGCCAACCTTCGGCTTTGATGCGGGTAGGTTTGCCAAAGCGATTGAGGCCCTTGACCACAATGCGGCTGTGGCGTTCCACCTCGCCGACCAGGGCCGGTACCGACAGGCAGCCTTCGATGCCGGGTTCGGTTTCTTCGGAGGCCTCGACGATCTCGGGGTTGATGACGGCGTACAATTTCTTGGGAGCGTCTTCGTCCTCATCGTCCCCGTATTCCACCACGATCAGGCGGCTGGAAATGCCCACCTGCGGCGCCGCCAGGCCGACGCCCGGCGCCTCGCGCATGGTTTCAACCATGTCGTCAATCAGCTTTTGTAAATCTTTGTCCACAGCGGTGATGCGGCGCGCTTTGCGGCGCAGCACCGGATCGGGGACGGAAACAATATCCAATACAGCCATTTTGATTCACCTTCGCAAGTTAAACCCCCTCACCGCGTGGGGGAGTGGATGAAATTTTCAGGCTTCTATTTTAACCGATTTGGTCGTCATTGGGGGGCGGATCGAACTCGGTGCGGCCCATTTGCAGGTTGGTGTAAATCTCCAGCCAATCGGCGATCCGCTTGCGGTGGCCTTCTTCTTCTTTTTTCTTTTCGTTGTTGATGAATTCCTGGAAGCGCTGGAAAACCTCGCGCTGCACGGCGGAGGGGTTCCACACATTTTCAAAGTCAAACTGGGTATCGCCGATGCGGATGAAGACGGTACCGAAATTCAACAGCCAACCGAGGAAGCCGCGCCGTTTGGATTCGATGCTCAAGATGTTCTTGAGCGGCGCGCTGCGCTTGTTCTCGTCGCCGAGCGGACGCTTGTAAACATCGATGATCTGATCGCGTGTGAGGATGTACACGTCGTTGCGCCAGTCCTCGTACTGGTAGAGCCAGAATGCCGCGGCGACCAGCATGACCAGCAGCCACAAGCCGGCAAAGGTGAGTGGGGGAACGGATGAAAAGCGACCCGAAAGGCGCATCAGGCCCAGGAGTATGAAGCCGACCAATACCAATGTGGGAATGAAGGCTTTGACCAGCAGCACAAACCAGTGCTTGCGGTAGGTGACGACGTTGTCTTTTTCAAAGCGCATACGCAGCAGGCGACCGGCGCGGGTGGCGGTGTCGGTGGGGCTGGCGGCGGCGGAAGCGGCGGTTTGCACCGGAACGGCGTAGCCCAGGCGCTGGCGCAGCGACATTTCAATGGCACGCCGTTCGGCGCGCACGGCGCGGCGCTTGACGCGCTCGCGCTTTTCATCCAAGACGGCGATCACTTCGGAGGGGTCTTTCAGGCCGGTCATGATCAGGTTGCCGGTGTAGGTGCGCACGACGACATCGCCGAAGTGCAGCCAGCGGCCGATTTGGGTACTCTGCGCGCCGCCCGATAGAATGGTCTCCAGTGGCGCTTCCTGACGGCTGTCGTACAACAGCGGCACACGCTCCAGATACACCACGCGGTCGCGCGTGACGATGTAATAATCAATCGACCAGTCCAACCAGATCCATGCGCCCCACCCCAGCATGAGCAAATCGAATAAAACCGTGATGGATGTCAGCAGGGTGGAGAACCCGGAGCCGATGGTGAAGGTGAGAAGGATGGAGCCGAGAGTGATCAGGCCGATGAAGGGGAACAGCAGGCGCGCCACCAGGATCAGGAAGTGCTGATGAGCCATGTAATAGACCGATTCGCCTTCCGGCAGGAAGCTCAAATCGGTGGTGCTCAGCAGCAAATTGTAACTGGATCGCAGCAAATCGAGCGGCAGGCGCAGGGCCGGGTAGGCGCCTTCCATATCGACAATGGTGGCGTCGTCCAACAGCAGCAGGGTCACATCTTCCGCCGCGCGGGCATTCAGGCGATAGAAATGACCGAGTTTAAGGGCTTCAAAACCAAAGGTGTCGCCGCGCTCCAGCGTGTAGAGGGTCTCATCGGTGTCTTCGTCCAGCGGGCGGGAGAGAGTGACCTGGCCTTCGAGGATGATGTAGAAGTTACCGGCGGGCTGGTCGATTTCAAAAATGACCTGCCCGGCGGCCAGTTCCAGCGAGCTGCACGATTCAACCACATCGTCCACCTGCTCGGGCGTGAGATTGCGAAAGATGTGCGAGCGCTGGATCAGTTCCTGGATGGATTCACGCGAGACTACCATAGGATAAGTATATATCAAAGCCGGGCGGGTGGTGCGCCGGGATTGACCTGCGGAGAGGATTGAAAGAATGGTAGAATCGGCGAAGATAAAGGAGTACGACCCTTGAAACGAGGACGATCGATCAATCTGCTGCCGTGGTTGTCGGTTGGCTTTTTGCTGATCGCGGTGGCGCTGACCATTACGCAACTGGTGACGTACAGCCGCATCCGCATGAACTTTGCGCCGGGCACGGTGATCGCCGGGGTGCCAGTGGGCGGCATGAGCCAGCAGCAAGCCGGTGAACTGCTACTGCAGGCATTTAATATCCCGGTGGAAGTGCGCTACGGCGATGCCATCATTCACATCAAACCGGCAGTGGTGGGCTTTGAACCCGACCTCAACGCCATGTTGACCGCCGCCGATCAGCAGCGCGTCAGCCAGCCGTTCTGGCAAGGTTTTTGGAATTACCTGTGGAATCGCCTGCCGGCGGCGGCCGAGGTGCCGCTGCGCGCCACCTTATCGGAAGACCGCCTGCGCGCGTATCTGAAAGATGAAATCGCGGCGCGGTACGACCGCCCCGCCGCGGCGGCTATGCCGGTGCCGGGCAGCGTGACGTTTCAGAGCGGCAACACCGGCACCACGCTGGATGTCGACCGTGCGGTGGTGCTGATCGGCGATGCGCTGCGTTCGCCCACGGCGCGGGTGGTCAACCTGTCCGTCAACCGTGTGTCGGCCACCCGGCCCACCATGCAGAATCTGCAAATTCTGCTGCAGCAGGTGCTGGACACTGAAGGGTTTGACGGCGTGGCGGAGATGTATATTCAAGACCTGACCACCAATCAGGAGATTCACTTTGCCTATTCACAGGGCAAGAATTATCCGCCCAATATTGCCTTCAGCGCGGAAAGTACGATCAAAATTCCGATCATGATGTCCATATTCCGGCGCATCAATGAACCGGCGCCGAAAGAAGTGACCGATCTGATCGAATTGATGATCGAGCGCTCCGAGAACGGCCCACCGGATACGCTGATGCAGAACATCCTGGACCTGAATCTGGGCCCGCTGGTGGTGACGGATGACCTGCAAACGCTGGGGCTGAAAAATACCTTCCTGACCGGTTACCTGTACCTGGGCGCGCCGCGCCTGAAGGACATTCAAACCGCGGCCAATACGCGCACCGATATTTATACCGACCCCGACCCGTACAGCCAGACTACCCCGGCTGAAATGGGCATGTTGATGAATGATATTTATGAATGTGCGCAGACCGGCGGTGGAACTTTGGTGGCGCTCTTCCCCGGGCAGATCACGCAGAACGAGTGCCGGTTGATGATCACGTACATGACGCGCAACCGCATCGGCGTGCTGATCGAGGCGGGCGTGCCCGAAGGAACGCAGGTGGCGCACAAACACGGCTGGTCGGTGGACGCGACCGACGGTTTGATGCACACCATCGGGGATGTGGCCATTGTTTTCTCGCCGGGCGGAAATTATATTTACACCGTGTTTTTGTGGCATCCCAGCCAGCTGGTGTGGGATCCAGCCAACAAGCTGGTGGCGCGTCTGTCCACGGCGGTGTACAACTACTTCAACTTGAAATAAGTCGATTGGAAACCGAAAGCGGCCCTACGCGGGCCGCTTTTTTGTTGGAGGGAGGGAGACCTATTCGGGCAGGCCGGAGAGGGCGGCGGTCAGGCGCGGAATCAATTGATCCGACGGAAAATCCGCCGCGGCGCACAGCTCATCCTGCAACGCCCGCACGGCTCCTTGCACGCGTGGAAAATCGGGGCTGACGATGGCATGGCGGCGCTGTAGATCGGCCAGACGCTCTTCCACGGGCACCAGACCGGCGCCGTTGACCAGTTTATCGCAGAAATAGACCAGTTTCTCTTCCCAGGTGCGCGGCGCATCGCTCTGGAGGATGCTAAACAGGCGGTGGCGGCGGACAATCTCGGCCAGATCCGGCATCCCACGCGCTTCCAGCAGGCGCGCGCCGCGCTCGGCGTGGTTGAGGTTGGGCTCATCGGAGGGTGCGGGGAGTTTGCGGATGTCGTGCAGCAGCGCGGCGCGGTGCGTCAAAATGGGGTCGACCGGGTGGCCGGCGGCTTGCAGCCACAGCGCAAAGCGATAGGCCACGGCAGCCACGCCGCGCACGTGCGTCAGAATGTTGTAGGGGTTGTTGTGTTCCAACAGCCAGGTTTCGGCTTGCGCCAGCGTGGGGCGCGCCAGAGTGGCGGCCAGGGCAGCGGGTAGTTCGTCCAGCGTGGCAATCTGCGCGTCGTGCGGTGGGGTGAGCCCGGGCGCAGGGCTGCGCTGCGGGTTAAGCCATACGCTGCGCCAGCCGGCCGATGCCGCGCCCAGCACATCATCGGTGAACGAATCGCCGATCATCACCGTGTTTTCCGGGCGGATGCCGAGCGCGCCTTCCAATGCGCGGAAGAAGGCGGCAGCCGGTTTACGGTTGCCGTTCAGTTCGGCGGCTGTGAAAATGGTTTCGATGGTTCCGGCCAGGCCGACGCGGTCCAGCGCGGCACGTACCTGCGCGGCGCTGGAGGCGCGCGCGTTGGTGGCCAGCACCAGGCGGTACGGCCCGCAAAGCTGCGCCAGAGCCGACTGCGCGCCGGGCAGCGCGGCGACCTGCGGCCATTCCACCATCGGGCCGTCGCAGCCGGGAATTTCGAGCATCAGGGTGTTGCCCCAGTCAAAGACCAGGGTGGGGCGGGACGTTGAGGGGAAAGTCATGGGCGGATTATACCTAAAACGCATGCCAATAATATGCGCATAGCTATAAAAATGGAGGAGTGAATGAGCCGGCCGGTCAGGCGGCGGGTTCGTTTTCTGCCACGACGCCGGAGGACGGCGCGGAACGGTAGATGACCGGCAGCATGGGCAGCGCCAGCAGGTTGATGAATGCCAGGACGACGAAGGTGAGGGGGAAGCCGATCCAATCGGACAGGGCGCCGCTGAGCCCCA
Organism: Anaerolineaceae bacterium; assembly: GCA_034428975.1. Taxonomy (GTDB): domain Bacteria; phylum Chloroflexota; class Anaerolineae; order Anaerolineales; family Anaerolineaceae; genus DAOUGY01. The sequence goes on from DAOUGY010000105.1 coordinate 8,964, forward strand.
GCCCCACCGCGGTGCCCAGGTTGGCCACCGCCATGAGGATGGAGAACATGGAGGCGGCGATGCGCGGATCGGAGCGCTGCATGGAGACGGCGAAGTAGACGGTCTCGTAATAGCCGTAAGCCACGCCGAAGAGCGCAACCAGCGGCCAGGCGCCGTGCGGGCCGGGGATGACGGCCAGAGCCGGCACCGCCAGGGAGGTGATTCCCATGGCGACGACCACTGCGCGGCGCTGTCCCAGTCGATCGGTCAGGCGTCCGCCAGTCAGGCCGCCAAGGATCACGCCGATGCCCCACACCGACGTATAAAAACCGAGCGCATCCACCGGCACGCTGAAGCTCTTTTGCAAAAAGGGCGAGACCAGCTCGTTGGCGCCGTTGATTACCAGCGAGTAGAGCGCGCCCAGCAGACCGAGGAACAGGATATCGGCGCGGGAGAACGCGCGGAAGGCTTTCCATTCAAATTTGCGGCCGGCGGGGCGTGGATTTTCGCGCACCGCCAGAACGAAGGGCAGGGGGATGAGGGTGAGAGCGGCCAGCGAATAGAACACCCAGGCCCAGGACGTTTTGGCCAGCAGGCCGATTACCGCCGAAATGAGCACCACGCCCAGCGCGCGGCCGGCGACCATCAAGCCCTGCACCACGCCCTGTTCTTCCGGCGCGGTGGTGTCCAGCGCCAGCCCGTCGGTGCAGGTATCGTAGAGCGCCTGACCGGTCATCAGCACAAAAGCCAGCGCGGCGAACAGGCCGAACTGGTTGGCGGGGTCGATGAAGGGTACGACGAACAGGCAGGCAGCCTGAGTGAGCAGGCCAATGATCATGTAGGGTTTGCGGTATCCCAGACCGAAGAAGTTGAAGCGATCGCTGAGCATGCCCAGGAAGATTTTGAGCACAAAGGGGATCATGGCGATGGTGCCAATCAGGCCGATGGACGTCATGGTCAGTTGGAAACCTCGCAGGTAAATGGTGTTGAGCGCGGCGAAATAGCTGACGATGGCACCTTCGGCGAAGTAGATCAAAGCAAACAGGGCATAGCGCAGCGGGCGGGGGGAAGTCATGATGTTTCTCCGATGTGGAATAGGATGAGTATAGAACGGCGCGGGCGGGAAGTCAATTTCTTTGGGCCAGGGAACGAAATGAGCCGTTTTTGCATCTGGTATAATTGTTTTTATCCATAATGAATAAGCCAACCGGTGGTTTGGATGACCGGTTGCCCCTGGAGGAAACCGTATGTTGAAATCGTACACGACCCTTGCGCGCGCCGCCCTGCTTTTGGCGGTGATTTTGTTGACCGGTTGCAGCTCACTTTCGCCGGCCGCTCAACCGACGCAGAATATGGATGCCCTGAAGACCAATGTGGTGCAGACCCTGCACGCGCAATTTACCCTGACGGCCGAAGCCCTGCCCACAGCCACCCCGACGTTGGAACCGACCGCCACACTGGCGCCTTCACCTACGTTGGAAGCGACCGCCATGCCGCTGCCCACGCTGGCACCTACCAGCGCCCAGCCCTCGGCGCCCACGGCGCAGCCGACCAAGGGATCCTACAGCGGCGACCACGCCGTCTTTCAGTATCAGGTTCCGGGCGACGGAGCAACCTTCTCCAAGGGTGAAGTTTTCCATGTGGCCTGGGGCGTAAAGAATGACGGAACGACCACCTGGAACACGAACTACGCCTGGGTCTTCCTGGGCGGGACGCAGGTTTCGGGCGTGACAGTGGCCAAGCTGGCCAAAGAGGTCAAGCCGGGAGATAAATACGAATTCTTCTACGAAGGTACTGCGCCCAGTAAACCCGGCAATTACAAGACCAGTTTCAAGCTGGTCAATGATCAGGGCGGATATATTTTTGAAGTGTACTTCAGCTTTACCGTCAATCCGTAACCGCGCTTCCGCTGGTTGTTGATTCGGTCCCATTCTTTTCCTTCTGCGCGCTGAATCGGTTGCAAGGAACTCCCTGAAACCCTATGGACATGTCCCCTGAAAGCCTGCACAAACCCACCTGGCTGGACCGCCCGCTGACGGCGCTCCTGCCCAAATTGAACGTCGAAAATGCACTGATCGCGTTGATTCTGCTGCTGGCGGTGGTCACGCGCTTTTATCATGTCGACTTGCGCGTGATGGCGCACGACGAGGTGAACCACGTCGTGCCGGCTTACGACCTGTATCGCGGGCGCGGCTATTTCCATGACCCCGTCACGCACGGGCCGATGCAGTTCCATCTACTGGCGGCTTCCTACTTCCTGCTGGGCGACAGCGACTTTAGCGCACATGTGCCGGCGGTGCTGTTCAGCATCGCCACGGTGGCGGTGGTGGCGCTGGGCTACCGGCGCTATCTGGGGCGCACCGGTGGAATCATTGCAGCGGGGCTGTTTCTGATCTCGCCCTATATGCTGTTCTACGGGCGCTATGTGCGCAACGAAGCCTTTGTGGCGCTGTTTGGCGTGGTGATGCTGCTGGCAGTGTTGCGTTATCTGGAGCAGGGCAAAACTGCCGCGCTATACTGGCTGACCGCTGCGCTGGTCGGGCAATTCATCACCAAAGAGACGTCGTATATCTACACCGCGCAGCTACTGCTATTTTTGGCGGTGATTTTTGTGAACGATGTGGCGCACTTCACCTGGAAAAACCGAAACCAGCACACGGCCTTTTTACTGTCCATGCTGGCCATGTTGGTGATGCTGGCGGCAGCGCTGGGGCTGGCGGTGGTGGATGCGCGCGCGACCGGCGTGGGGGTGGGCGAAGAGGCTCCCGGCCCGGCGGTCGCTGCGGCGGTTTCACCTTATCACATCTGGGTGTTGATCGCGGTGGGCCTGGCCCTGGCAGCCGGCGTGCTGGCGATTGTGCTGCTGATTCGCGGCACCGGTTGGGCGCACCTCAAAGAAGTTCGCTCCTTCAATCTGCTTATGCTGGTGGGTACGTTGATTTTGCCGCAGTTGACGGCTTTTCCGGTTAAACTTGCCGGATTCAACCCGTTGGATTACATGCCTCCGGGTTTGTACATCACGCTGGCTTTTCTGATCGGCATTTTTATCCTCTCGGCGGTTATTGGCCTGCTGTGGAACTGGAAGGTCTGGCTGATCAGCGCCGGGATGTTCTACAGTGTGTTCACTCTGTTTTACACCACGTTCTTCACCAATGGGCGCGGGTTCGCCACCGGCATCATCGGCTCGCTGGGCTACTGGCTGTCGCAGCAGGGCGTGAATCGAGGCGAGCAGCCCTGGTATTACTACGGGCTGCTGCAGATCCCCATATACGAATACCTGGCTGCCATCGGCACGCTGCTGGCGCTATACTTTGGCATTAAATATTGGCGGTTCGCCACGCTGCCGGGATTTGCCCCGGCCCACCAACCCGAAGCACCCCAACGCGAGGCGACCGAATCTGCGGCCGAGGATGACGGGCAGAACTGGCCGGACGAGACCCTGGCGGCCCAGGCCGAACGACTGGCGGTCGAAGCCGAACCGCTGCACGCGCCGGCGGCTGATGCGCCGGTGAAAGTGCCCACGCTGGGTTTGCTGCTATTCTGGTCGCTGACCAGTCTGATCGCTTACTCCATCGCGGGCGAGAAAATGCCCTGGTTGACCGTGCACATCGCGCTGCCGATGCTGCTGGCCGCCGGTTGGGGCTTTGGCTTTTTGGTGGATACCACGCCGTGGAAGCGCATCGTCAACGGCCGCGGGCTGCTGACGCTGACGCTGCTGCCGGTGTTCTTGATCGCGGCGGGGCGCGTGTTGGGCGGGCTGCTGGGCGCCGAACGGCCCTTCCAGGGCGCGACGCTGGAGCAATTGCAGGCCACCAACCTCTTCCTGCTGGCGGTGGGGGTGACGCTGGGCAGCGGTTACGCGCTGCTGCGCTTGCTGGCCGGTTGGACGGGGCGGGAAATCTCCCGGCTGCTGGCGGCGGCGCTGGCGGTGGTCCTGGCGTTACAGACGGCACGCGTGGCGTTCACGGCTTCGTATATCAATTACGACACCGCCAAAGAATTTCTGGTGTATGCGCATGCCGCACGCGGCCCCAAGGATATCCTGGAACAGGTTGAAGAAATATCAACGCGCATTACCGGCGGCAAGGACATTGCCGTGGCTTATGACAACGACTCGCTCTATCCCTTCTGGTGGTATTTCCGCGACTATCCCTTTAAGAACTATTATGCTGAAAAACCGACCCGCGACCTGCGCGACAGCCCGATCGTGATCGTCGGTAATAAAAACTTTTCCAAGCTCGAGCCGATCATGCGCGATAACTTCTATATGTACGAGTACATGCGCCTGTGGTGGCCGATGCAGGATTATTACAACCTGACGTGGGAGCGCATTCGCGATGCGCTGGCCAACCCGGCTATGCGCTCCGCATTGTTCGATATCTGGCTGAACCGCGATTATACAAAATATGCCGCGGTGACCGGCAATCAGAACCTGACGCTGACCACCTGGGCGCCTTCGGAGAAGATCCGCATGTATGTGCGCAAAGACATCGTAGCGCAGATGTGGAACTTTGGGGCGCAACCGGTGGCCGCGCCGGCGGTGGAAGATCCCTACAGCAAAGGCACCATTCAACTGGCGCCGGAGATGGTGGTGGGCTCGGAAGGCAGCGGCGTGGGGCAGTTCAACAATGCCCACGGGCTGGCGGTGGCGGCAGACGGTTCATTGTACGTGGCCGATTCGGGCAATCATCGCATCCAGCACATCGGCGCCGATGGGCAGGTGCTGGAAGTGTGGGGCACCTTTGCCGACGTGGCGCAGGGTGATGCTCCGGGCGGCACCTTCAACGAGCCGTGGGGTGTGGCGGTGGGACCGGATGGGTCGGTTTATGTGACCGACACCTGGAATCACCGCATCCAAAAATTTAGCCCGAGTGGCGCGTTTATCACCATGTGGGGACGCGGCGGGCAGGCGGACGCACCGGATGCCTTCTGGGGACCGCGCGGCATCACCGTGGATGACAGAGGACGCGTTTATGTGACCGATACCGGCAATCAGCGCGTAGTGGTGTTTGACGCCAATGGCAGCCCGATCACGCAGTTTGGTTCGCTGGGCATGGAAACCGGCATGCTGGATGAGCCGGTGGGTATTGCGCTGGACGCCGAAGGGCGTGTGTATGTGGCCGATACCTGGAATCAGCGCGTGCAGGTCTTTGCGCCGGATGCCGAGGGGCAGACCTACACCGCAGTGTTGAGCTTTGACATCGGCGGCTGGATCGGCAAATCGACGCAAAACAAACCTTTCCTGACGGTGGGCCCGGACAGCAACCTGTATGTGGGCGACCCGGAGGGCTACCGCGTGCTGGTGTTTGACCTGCAGGGCAAGTTCCTGCGCGCCTGGGGGCAGTACAGCACCGAAACCGACGGCTTTGGGCTGGTTTCGGGCATTGCGGTGGATGGCAGCGGGCGGGTGTGGGTGAGCGACCCGGCCAACTTCCGTGTGATGCGCTTCGTTGTGCCGCAGATCAAAGCGCCCTAAAGAGCCGGTGACCAAAAATAAAGCAGCGGAGCGGCGTGTTGAACGCGGCTCCGCTGTTTTTTGTGCGTTCCGTTTTAGCGTTTGGGGTTGAAGATGCCGTTGAGCACCAGGCTGACGACGCTGACGATCAGCGCGCCGAGGAAGGCGTACCCGAAATTCTCCACGGTGAAGCCGACGCCGTATTGTGCGCCGATCCAGCCGGTGAGCAGGAACATGACGGTGTTGACCAGCAGCGTGCCCAATCCCAGGGTCAGCAAGATCAGCGGGCAGGTGAGCAGCATGGCCAGCGGGCGCAAAATGGCATTGACGAGACCAAATATGAGGCCGAGCAGCAGGTAGGCGATGTAGTCGTTGCTTTGCGCCATGATGTGCGGGCTGAGCAGGGCCACGGCGGCGTAGACGGCCACGGCGTTGATCAAAACTTTAATCAGGAAACGGGTCATGGGTTCCTCCTGTGAATCCCTTACGGCGGCGCCGTATAGAAATATTGTACCCGAAAAAGGCGGCTAACCCAGTACGGGGGCTTCCATCCAAAGTAGCGTGTTGTGCAGGCTGAATCCGGCCTGGGACAGAGCAGTCACGGCACGCCCGGCGGGGTAATTGAGCGTGAGCGTGCGGCGGCTGGGGAGGGTTTGCAGCGCACGCGGCAGCAACGCGCGCACGGCTGTCTCTTCCCAATCCGGGGTGCAAGTCAGCCAGAGAAAATCCGAAGCCAGGCGGCCCGGCTCCCAGGCGAGAAAGGCCACCGGCGCGTCATTGAATCGCAGAGACCAACTGCGCATGATTTCGCCATTGAAAAAGCGCTGCAGCGATTTCCACCAGCCGGGTTCCAGGCGTGCGAGGCGCAGCGGGAGATTCCAGATGACATCATCCGGGTAGGTTTTGGCCAACCCGTCGGCGAAGGGCGGCCAATCGGCGCGGCGCGGGGTGGCGATGGTAAAGCCTGCCGGCAGCGGGGCGGGCCGTGCGGTGTTGACCGGGTTGACGATCCAGGTGTTGCGCCGCGCCCGTTCGATGAAGCCCAACGAGCGGTAGATGTGAATGGCTACCGGGTTGTCGTCGCGCACTTCCAGCCAGGATGCCGCTGCACCGCGTTCAGCGCTGTGGCGCAGGGCTCGCTCGGTGAGAGCCCGGGCGATGCCCTGCCCGCGGTAATCGGGATGCACCGCCACGTTGGCGATCAGGTAAATCGGGCGGTTCTGCTTGCGCAGCGGGATGAGGCTGAGATTGCCAACCACGGTGTCCTCTTCCACCCAGACGTAGCCGTACAGCGAGACAGCCGAGCGTTCGGGCATTTCTGCCGACCAGGGGAAGAGCGACAGGCTACGCGCCAGCCGGCGCAAATAGCGAATGTACTCTCGCCCGTCGGCATCCATGTGCCCGGAAAAGCACAATTCGATTAAATCGGCCACGGCGGGCAGGTCGCGACGCGGGTCCAGCGGACGAAGCTGCGGCTGGGTGAGGGAGAGCACAGCGGTCATGGTAAATCCATTTTACACCAACGCGCCGGAAATTAAACGGGCGGCATTGAACTTGCACGCCCACGGAGCGGGTGTACACGGGTTTGCCCGTGCCATGGATTTCTTATATACTTCTTATGGATCACAGCCGGATTGTTAATGCCGGAGATGCTATAATCCCATTCACAGGCAGGATTAGACCTGTTATGGAAGGATAAACGACAATGATGCGATTTGACCGGTTTACCGAACGTGCCCAGGAGGCGGCTCAACGTGCAGCCGAGATTATCCAGCGGTACGGCCACAATCAGATCGATACCGAACACTTGCTTTTGGCGTTAATTGAGCAACCGCAGGGAGTCATCACTCAGATTCTGGAAGTTTTGAAGGTGGATGAGAGCGTGTTGATTGAGCGGTTGGATTATGTGCTGCGCACCAGCCCGAAAGCCAGCATCTTTGGCGGTGGCGCGGGGCAGATCTTCATCACGCCGCGCGTCAAGCGGATTATCGATGTGGCCAACGAAGAGGCCAGCAAGCTGAAAGATGAATACATTTCCACCGAGCACATTTTTCTGGCGATTTTGAGCGAACGCAACACGCCGGCGGCGCGCCTGTTGGAAGGCGCCGGCCTGACGCGCGAACGCGTATACGACGCTGTGCTGCAACTGCGCGGCGGGCAGCGTGTGACCGACCCGCAGGCCGAAACGCGCTACCGCACGCTGGAAAAATACTCGCGCGACATGACCCAACTGGCGCGAGAAGGCAAGCTTGACCCGGTGATCGGGCGTGATAAAGAGATCCTGCGCGTGATGCAGGTGCTTTCGCGCCGCACCAAGAACAACCCGGTGCTGATCGGCGAAGCCGGCGTGGGCAAGACGGCGATTGTCGAGGGGCTGGCCCAAAAGATCGCCAGCAACGACGTGCCGGAAATTTTGATGGGCAAGAAAGTGGTTGCGCTGGATTTGAGCGCGATGATCGCGGGTTCGCGTTTCCGCGGCGAGTTTGAGGAACGCCTGAAGGCCGCCATTGAAGAAGTGCAGCGCTCGGAAGGGGAGATCATCCTTTTCATCGACGAACTGCACACGGTGGTGGGCGCAGGCGCGGCCCAGGGCGCGATGGACGCGTCCAACATGCTGAAACCGGCCCTGGCGCGCGGCGAACTGCAATGCATCGGCGCGACGACGCTGGACGAGTATCACAAATTTATTGAAAAAGATCAGG
>DAOUGY010000106.1:0-2068 GCA_034428975.1 Anaerolineaceae bacterium
AAAATCAATAAACTGTTTTTGAGTCTCCTGATGTTGACCCTGGCGCTTTCACTGGCCGCCTGCAGCCCTTCAACGACGTCCGTCCCCACCGATGTGCCTGCAGCGACGACCGCCCCAACGGCGGCCCGCTCGGTGTTGACCACGGCGATGGGCGAACTGGAAATTGTGTCGGTTCGTCTGGCGGATGAGGTGCATGATCAGCCTGCGCGGCCGGGCGAGACGTTTGTGCTGGTGACGCTGACGCAGCCCGGCAAGGCGGCGCTCGCGCCGGGCGAGTTTTCGCTGGAAGAATTCCAGAAAATGATTCAGGACAGCAGCGGGCAGATTTACGTCAGCGGCGAGGGTAACGTTCAGGCTGTATCCACGATGGCCGGTTGGATCGATGACGAGTTTGTGATGGGCTTCAACGTGCCGGAGTTGAGCGTCTACAGCCTGCACTGGCCCGGCAACGACCCGTTGACGCTGGAACCGCAGGGGCAGTGAGCCGCCGTCCCAGGCGCGACGAGGTCCAACCACAGCGACCGCGGATGGGCCAATAAGTGTTTATTTTGCGCCTCGATGGCGAAGACTGCCCATTGCCGGTGGCCTGGCGGCTTTGCGCGTGGATGAACAGGCTTTATCAGAGATCTCCGGCAATACAGCGCGGTGATTGCAGTTTACCCTCAAGCGCGCCGCGCCACGGGGTGATACAGGATCAAGTCCTGGCCGGTTTCGCCTTTCACCGCTTCCTCATAACACAACGAATACACCGGCTCGAACTCCGGCTGGTCTTCCAGTCTGTTCATTAACTGTTTCCAGCCGGCGGGGATGGATTCAAACGGCGCTTCAAAGGCGTTTTTCACGCGCAACACGGCATACAGCCCGCCGCCGTACAGTCGCTCCGTCATGCCGCCGTCCGGCGCGATTGGCTCGGGGACGGCATAACCGATTTCGTAGCCCCGCAAGCCGGCCCGGGCTTCCGCCGGGCTGACCGGCACGTCAAAGCCGAAGCTGCGCCGGCCTTCGATGCTCAGGCCGTGGCGAACCAGCCAGTTCTGCACGGCGTGAATGGAATCGTTTTCCGGTTCGGCGCTGATGACCTGGCAGGCGATCACCCGGATGGGCGGCAAGTCCTCAAACGTCACGTCGCTAAAGGCATGAACCATGGCATTCTCTCCTTTGCCGTCCGACTGGTTGGATTGAAGGGGGATGGACGGCTCAACCTTCATGATAGACGGTTTTCGCGACGGACACAACCGCGCGCGATGCTACAATTAACTCAGTTCACGGCGCGGCAGAGGTGTGCGATGGATGTTATCAACCTGGCGGCGAAGTTTGACCTGTTTACCGAAACCTGGAGCCCGCGCATTGTGGGCGAGGTGAACGATGCCTACATTAAGCTGGCCCGCTTGAAGGGCGAGTTCGTCTGGCACCACCACGAAAACGAAGATGAACTGTTTTGGGTGGTCAAAGGGCGGCTGCAGATCCGGCTGCGTGAGCGCGACTTGTGGCTCTCGCAAGGGGAGATGGTGGTGATTCCGCGCGGGGTGGAGCACTGCCCGGTGGCGGAAGAGGAGGTGTGGGTGGTGCTGCTGGAACCCAAAACCACGCTCAACACCGGCAACGTGAACAACGAGCGCACGGTGGATGCGCAGTGGATTTGATCGCCGGCGGTAAGAAAGGCGGGGAGGACATGGACAGGCAGACACGCGCTTTCGAAGGCCCGCAGGATTTGCAGGCCATGATTGCCCTGATGGACGAGCTGCGCGGCAGGCAGCGGGTGTATCCCATCGCCGCGGACCTGTACGAAGAGTTGTCCGAGCCTGAAGCGCAGACCGCGGCGCGCCTGTGGCTTGCGGGTGGGCGGATGCTGGGCTTTGCAACCATTAACCGCTATCAGAACCTGGTGGACGTTTTCCGCCAGGACGACTTTACCCTGGCGCTGCAGGCGGAGATGATGGATTGGCTGGAGCAGGCGGCCCGCAATCAGTCGCTGACTGCGCTGGACGCTTCGACGCTGGAGGACGATGCCCCGCGCCGCGCGTTTTTGGAGCGTTTCGGTTTTGCCCTGCTGGAGGAATCCTCGCTG
>DAOUGY010000107.1:0-9955 GCA_034428975.1 Anaerolineaceae bacterium
TGGAGCCGAAGATCAGGCTGAAGAGCGGGTTGGTGCCCAGATCGCGGTCGGAACCGCCCCACTCGTCGTTCCAGGCGATGTCGTGGCCGGTGGCCAGCATGCGGCCGCCCTGCGCCAGGTAGTCGCGCATTTCGGCTTTGTTGGCGGTCAGCGGACCGCGCCAGGCGCCACCGACGATGGCCTGGCCGTAATCACCCGTGAAGTACAGCACCTTGCCATCGTTGTAGGCCAATGAGAAGGGGATGTAGAAGCTGGGGTAGGTTACTTCGTAGTACTGGTAGGTCACGCCCAGAGAATCGAGCATGTCCATGTATTCGCCCGAATAATCGGTGCCGCCCATATCGCTGTTGTCGGCGTCGATCAGGAAGACGTCCACCGCCGGGTCGTCGACCACGTGCATGTAATAGGGCACATGCAGGATGGGCGAGGCATCCGAGGGGGTGAAGACGATCTTGCCGTACTTGGCACCGGTGGTTGCACCGGTGTAGGCGGTGACGTACAGCGCCACAACACCGTGGGCCGGGACGGAGACGACCGGCGAGGGGCCGAGGATGACACTGCCGCCGGCCGATTCAACTTTGGCCACGTTGTAGGTCACCATGGCATCGGTGACGTTGCGCAGCATGATCTTGATCGACTTGGTGGTGTTGGTATCCAGCAGGCCGTAGCTCAGGCTGGGGGTATCGAGCGTGACGGCCACCTTGTCGGGGGCGGTCAGGTCGAGGCGGCCAGAGCCGTAGTTGGCCGGGTTGGTGCCCAGCGCTTCGGGCTCGGCGGCGGTGGTCATCAGCGCGCTCTTGATCTGCGCGGGGGTCCAATCGGGATGGGCCTGTTTGACCAGCGCAGCCGCGGCGGTGACGTGCGGAGCCGACATCGAGGTACCCTGGTACAGTTCAAAGGTCGGGACCAAGTTACTTTCCGACGGCGACACGGAGGACAGGATGTTCACGCCGGGGGCGCTGATATCCGGTTTGAGTTTGTAGTCGGCCGATGGACCGCGGCTGGAGAAGGAGCCCACGGTGTCCACAGCGTTGGGGTAGGTGAAGGCCGCCAGGCTGGCGGTGACGGTGACGTTGACCGGGGTGGCGCCGCTGGCGATGACGAAGTCACGCAGCTGCTCGCCCTTGGTCTTTTCCACCACGAAGATCGGCAGCGCCGGGGAGCCGACGGTCGAAGCCGTCAACGGCGCGCCGTCGACATTGTTGACGATGACCACACCCACGGCGCCGGCGTTGTAAGCGTTGGTGGCCTTAACCGTGAAGGTGCAGGAGCCGCGGAAGACCACTGCCACCTTGCCGGCGAAGGTATCGGCGGGGAAGGCATTGCAGGCCAGCGCATTGGCGCCATAGTAGGCCAGATCGCCGGTGAAGTCAGCTACCAGGCTGGTGGTGGTGCTGGGCACCGCCGCCATGGGCGCCAGATCGGCCGGGGTGGTGGGCAGCGGGCTGTTGATGCCCAGGCTGTTGGCGAAGACGCGACCGGTGTCGGTGGCGCCGACGGTGATGAATTTATCGGAGTTGCCACCGGGGTTGCCGATGGTGTGACCGCCCGCGAACGGGCTGCCGGCGGCATTGTTGCCGGCCGAGAAGATCACGACCACGCCGGCGTCCACTGCGGCTTCATAGGCGCGAACTTCGGGGTCGTCCACAGCGTTGATGTTGCTGCCGCCCCACGAGTTGTTGACCACATCCGCGCCGTCGATGACTGCCTGCTCAATGGCGGCAATCAGTTCAGGCGTCCATGCGGAGGTCGAGCCAGACTCGCTGTAGTAGAACACGCGGTAGACCATCAACTGCGCCGCCGGGGCCACGCCGCTGATCTTGGCCAGACCGGCATCGGTACCGTAATTGCAGACCATGGTACCGGCGGTGTGCGTGCCGTGACCACCGCTGTATTCCATCGGGTCGTCCACAACGGTTTCGCCAAGGACGGGCGGATCAAAGTCGCGGAAGTAGCCGTAGGCCGCGATGATCTTGCCGTTGGCCACAGTCAAACCGTCGGCATTGCCGCGCGGGAAGCCCACGGGCATGCTGTAACCGGTGCCGTCGAAGCAGGGGTTTTCGGGGGTGATACCGCTGTCGATGTCGGCAATTTTCATGCCGGCGCCGGCGTTGGCATGGCCGCCGAGGGTTTCCCACAGACCGGCATCCACCCAGGTGTCATCCAGGGTGCCGGCGCCCAGACCGACCAGCGGCAGGCTGGCGTCCATCTGGACGGTGTATTCTTTTTCCGGAGTGACGGAAACCACACCCGGCAACTTGGCCAGGGCTTTGAAATCCTTGCCGGTGGCGCGCACAGAAATGCCGTTCACCACCACCTGATATTGGCGGTCAATCACGGCGCCGGGTACGGAACGCAGCACTTCGGATTTCAGGGTTTCCTGCTGGCGCACCAGGTAATCCACGTAGGCCTGGGCGTCGGCGGAAGTCACATCGAGCTTGTCCGCTCCGGTGACGGTGGGGGAGGTGGCGCGAATACCGCGAATGCCGCCTTTATACTGCGCCAGAGGCGCATCCTTGAGCTGCACGATGAAGCGCATGCTCTTGTCGGCATCCAGGCGGGAAACACTCGGGGCGGCGGTTTCGCCGTCCGTGGTGCCCGGACCGCCTGCGCTGGCAACGCTCATGCCAAAGCTGGAGAACAGCATGGCCAGCAAGACAAAACCAGACAACAACTTTGCAAACACTGTTTTCTGACTCATCTCTCTCTCCGGTACTGAGGTCCCCGGCGTTCGCCGGGGTGGATTGCGTCCACCCATGCAGGGTTTACGCCTCGACAATTAAGGATTGAATGATGAACGGCAGGAAAAGCTCCCCCACGCTCAATCCGTCAGACGGTTCTGTGTAAATCACCTCCCTCCTGTTAAACACAAAACGACCGATGACTCGGCGGCTTGCCTTACTTAAGATGGTTCAATTTGTGCGGAAAAGTGTGAACCAATTTCTGCCCTGTGTTGCCGACTGTGTTGTTGGAATTGCAGGGAACAATCAACATTCTATTAAGAAAATGGTAGCATCGAAAAAAGAAAAATGCAAGCAAATTAAGAGGATTTAAAGATTGCGGTATTTTCCTGCAATGGAGTGGATGCCGCTCTTCTGGAATGGTCACAAACCATTTTTGACCGAATCAAACAGCACGGCGCGCCGCGGGGTGGGGTTCAGGCCGGCCATTTCCAGCGCCAGCAGGGCGCCGCCGGTGACGGGCGGCACGGTCAGGCGCACCAGGCGGGCGAGCGGCGCTCCGCGTTGGAGGAAGCTGCGCAGCGGATCGAGCAGGAGATCGCCGCCCTGGAACAGCCCGCCGACGAGGACGACATCAAAGGCTTCGTTTTGGATGTGCACCTGGCGGGCGGCGCCCAGCGCCATTTCGCCCAATTCGCGGGCGCAGGTGGTGATGACCCGGCGGGCGGCTTCATCCCCGGCAGCGGCAATTTCGAAGATGCGAGGGGCCAGCGCCGGTGTCGGCGTGAAGCGCCCGGTGACCACGGCTTCGATCAACGCGGCGGCGTCCGGCAGGCCGCTGACGTTGAGGAACAGGCTGGTCAGATGGGTGGGCATGCCGCGGCACGCCCAGGCCTGCACCACCGCTTTGAAGGCGGCGTAGACCATCGCGCCGGCGCCGCCGTCTTCACCCAGGCCGTAGCCCATGCCCACCGCGCGGCCCTCGCGGCCCTGGCGATCGCGCGCGCGGCAGTTGGAGCCGGTGCCGGCCACCAATCCCACGCCCCAGCCGGCTTCGGCGCCGGCGATCAGGCCGATCATGGCATCGTTGACGATCTCAATGGGGCAGGTCAACCCGGTGGCGCGCACAGCCTGCAGCGTCACATCCCGTTGCGAGGGCCAGTCGTAACCGCAAATGCCCATGCCGGCGGCAGCGATCTGGTCGATGGTGATGCCAGCCTGGCGGGCGGCCTGCGCGGTGATCTCCGTCAGCACGGCGGCCAGCCCGTCATATCCGACCACTTCGGGGTTGCCCGTGCCGGCGGCGCCCAGCGCCAAAGCCCGCCCGTGCTCGTCGCAGATCAATGCGTGACATTTGGTTCCACCCACATCGACGCCAAGAACATACGCTGCCATGTTTCCCTCCGTGTGGAGATTTGTGGATGATTATACCTGAGTGTCCGAACCTGCAATAACCGCTGAATGACGGATTGGGAACCATCCGGTATAATTCACTCATTCCGAGATTTGCGAGAGAGGCACGAATGACCGAAACGGCCTGGGAAAAAGAATTCAATGTCGCCATCACCGTCTGCGATCCGCAGGGGATCATCCTCAGCCTGAACGACAAAGCCGCGCGTACATACGAACGCGAGGGCGGAACCGCGCTGATCGGCACATCCATGCTCGACTGCCACCCCGAACCGGCGCGCAGCAAGGTGGCGCGCATGTTGGAAACCCGCCAGGCCAATGTCTACACCATCCAGAAAAAGGGCGTGAAGAAGCTGATTTACCAGGAACCGTGGTATCGCGACGGGGAGTACGCCGGATTTGTGGAACTCTCGCTGGAGATCCCGTACGAGATGCCGCATTTTGTGCGGAGTTGAGCATGCGCGTTTTTCTGTCGATTAAATTTCATGCCGATATGCGCAACCGCGCGCGCGTGGAGCGGGTGCTGGACGCGTTGGTGCGCGCCGGGCACGAACCGGTGTGCGTGGTGCGCGACCTGGAGCAGTGGGGCGCGGTGCAGTACCCGGCCGATGAGCTGATGCACCTGACCTTTGACTTGATTGAAAGTTGCGATCTGCTGCTGGTGGAACTGACCGAAAAGGGCGTGGGTCTGGGGCTGGAAGCCGGTTTCGCCTATTCGCGGGGCATTCCGGTGGTGACGTTGGCGCAACGCGGCGCGGAGATTTCCACCACGCTGCAGGGCATCAGCCGCTGGACGGCGACCTATATTGGCGACCCCGACCTGGACGGGTTGTTGTGCCGCCTTTCCGAATGAGACAGGCAAGTCTTCCGAAATAGCCCTTGACAGACCCAAAAAGCGCCTTATAATCAGACAAACTTAACAAACAAAGACTGTGATGAGGACGAGTACGCATCGCCCCGGCGGTACAGAGAGCAGTGATTGGTGAGAGACTGCCCGTACAGCGGTGCCGAATGGACCTTGGAGTTGCCAGGCGAACGCGCAAGCGCCAGTAGCCTGCGCCGGAGCTGCCGCCGTTATCCGGGCAAAGGGTATCGCGAGACCATTATCGCCGTACTCGATACGAGTGAAGCTGGCCATTTTCTCTGTGCATCACCACAGAGATTTTTTGTTAATACGGCCGCTTAATCGGGGTGGCACCACGGACATTGCGTTCGTCCCCAACGGGACGAACGCTTTTAATTTTAACTGGAGGGTCACGATGAACACCAATCGCCGCATTCTCACCGGACACCGGCCCACCGGGCCGCGCCACATTGGTCACCTGGTGGGGACGCTGCGCAACTGGACGGCGCTGCAATCCCAGCAGGAATGCATTTTCCTGGTGGCGGATTTGCACGTGCTGACCACCGATTTTCAGCATCCTGACCGCATTCGCATCAACACGCTGGAGATGGTCAGCGATTGGCTGGCGGCGGGGGTAGACCCGACCAAGGCTACCCTGGCGCTGCAATCCGCCATCCCCGAACATGCTTATTTTTCCGTGCTGCTGAGCATGTTGGTGAGCGATGCCCGCCTGAGGCGCGTGCCGACCTACAAGGAGCAGGCCCGGCAGTTGAAGTTGCAGCCGTCACTGGGGTTGCTTTCGTACCCGGTGCTGCAAGCCGCGGATATTTTGATCTACCGCGCCGCTGGCGTGCCGGTGGGGGAAGACCAGTTGCCGCACCTGGAACTGGCGCGCGAAATTGCCCGGCGCTTTAACCAGCTCTACGGTGTGACCTTCCCCGAACCCGAAGCACTGCTTTCCTCGCAGCCGCGCCTGCCGGGCGTGGACAACCGCACCATGCACACCTCGTACGGCAACGCCATTTTCCTCAAGGACACGCCCGAGGTGACGGCGCGCAAGGTGATGAGTATGTACACCGACCCTACCCGCGTGCATGCCGACGACCCCGGGCACGTGGAAGGCAACCCGTTGTTTGCCTACCTGGATGAATTTGACGCGGATGCCGGGCGCGTGGCGGAGATGAAGGCGCTGTACACCCTGGGAAAGATCGGCGATGTGGCGCTCAAGCGCCATCTGGCCGAGGTGATGAACGCAGCCCTGGCTCCGCTGCGCGAACGGCGCGCGGAGATCGCCGCGCACCCGGAACACATCGAAACCGTGCTGCAGGAAGGCACGCTGCGCGCACAGCAAATGGCGCGCGCCACGTTGTACGAAGTGATGCAGAAGATGGGCCTGAGCATGGGCCTGCAGTTTGGCGGGGAACTTTCCCGCTTTGCCGTTGCGCTTCAGGCGCCGTTTTGCTGAGGCCGTTCAACCCTTCGGTTTTTTTACCCTATTCTTTTTGGAGGATGCCATGACTGAACAAACCCGCTTTCTTCTGAACGAGACCGACATTCCGCGCTACTGGTACAACGTGCTGGCCGACAGCCCTGTGCCGCCGGCCCCGGTGCTCAACCCGGTGACGCTGGAACCGGTCACTCCGGATTTCCTGTCGATGATCTTCCCGATGGAACTCATCCAGCAGGAAGTGACCACGGAACGCTACATTCAAATTCCGGATGAAGTGCGCGAGATTTACCAGCTCTGGCGTCCCACCCCCCTGATTCGCGCACGGCGGCTAGAAAAAGCACTGAACACCCCGGCGCACATCTACTTCAAGTACGAAGGCGTGTCGCCCTCCGGCAGCCACAAATCCAACACGGCCGTGGCGCAGGCGTACTACAACAAAATCAGCGGCACCAAAGCGCTGACGACCGAGACCGGCGCGGGCCAATGGGGCACGGCGCTGTCGATGGCGGCGCGCTTCTTCGACATGCAACTAGAAGTCTACATGGTCAGCGTGTCGTATCATCACAAGCCCTACCTGCGTTACCTGATCGAAACCTACGGCGCGCAGATCTTCCCCAGCCCCACCAACCGCACCGCCGCGGGACGCGCAATTTTGGAAAAAGACCCCCACTCGAACGGCTCGCTGGGCATCGCCATCTCCGAGGCGGTGGAAGTGGCGGCCACATCGAACGGGATGAAGAAA
Source organism: Anaerolineaceae bacterium (assembly GCA_034428975.1). Lineage (GTDB taxonomy): Bacteria > Chloroflexota > Anaerolineae > Anaerolineales > Anaerolineaceae > DAOUGY01. Next base: position 7,128 of record DAOUGY010000107.1, read on the forward strand.
TACAGCCTGGGTTCGGTGTTGAACCATGTGCTGCTGCACCAGACGGTCATCGGGCAGGAAGCGCTGAAGCAGATGGACATGGCCGGCGAGTACCCGGATGTGGTCATCGGCTGCGTGGGAGGCGGATCGAACTTCGCGGGCATCGCCTACCCCTTCCTGCGCGAAAACCTGACCAACGGCCGCCAGACCCGCCTGCTGGCGGTGGAACCGGAAGCCACGCCTTCGCTGACGCGCGGCGTGTATGCCTTCGATTACGGCGACACAGCCCAGATGGCGCCGGTGGTGAAGATGCACACCCTGGGTCACAGCTTTATGCCGGCGGCGATCCATGCCGGCGGGTTGCGCTACCACGGCATGGCGCCTTCGGTCAGCGCGTTGTACGATGCCGGCCTGATCGACGCCGTGGCGGTGAACCAGACCAGCGTGTTTGAAGCGGCGGTGCAGTTCTGCAACGCCGAGGGCGTGCTGCCCGCGCCCGAGTCGTCGCATGCCATTCGCGCGGCGATTGACGAGGCGATTGACGCGCGCGAGAAGGGCGAGAAGCGCGTGATCCTGTTCAACCTGTCCGGCCATGGTCACTTTGACATGGCAGCCTACAACAACTACATGAGCGGCAAGCTGGAAGACTTTGCCCTGCCGCAAAGCGAGATCGACGGCATTGAAGCGCGCCTGCCCAAAGTAAATCTGGCTGTGCAGGCCTGAGACTGTCATTTCCGGCGCGGGGGTACGGTCGATGGGATCGAATCGACTGTGCCCCCGCGTATTTTAAGACGGCTGTAAGACAACCTTGTCCGCCAACGCCGGAACAGGGTACAATGGGGGCGTGGAAGAGCATCAACACCTTCCGGATGTCAATCGAGTCAGTGTGCTGGCTGCCGCTGTTCTGCTGGCCTACGCGCTGACCCCATTTGTGCGCCTGACAGAGACTCAACTGGTTGTGCCTCTGCCGGGTTTTTTGTTTACCTTTGAATTGGGTTACGCCACCATCGTGTCCTTCATCGTCGCGGTGATGGCCGCAGCGGGCACCGATTGGCTGCTTCGCACGCACCCGCACATCGCGGGCATGCGCACTCAGGCCAGCTGGCTGCTGCCCGCTTTGACTGCCTGGTCGCTGGGGCTGCCGTTGAGCACGTTGGAACCCGGCCCGCAGTGGTGGGCGGTGTTTGCGCTGGGCGGGCTGCTGTTTGTGCTGGTGTTGATTGCCGAATACGTGGCGCTGGACCCGCTGGATGCGCGCTACGCTCCGGCGACCGCCGGGCTGACGGCGGTGTCGTTTGCGCTGTATTTGACGCTGGCGGTGGCGGTGCATGCCGCCGGCTGGCGTTTGTACCTGCTGGTGCCGCCGTTGGCGCTGGCCATTGGTCTGGTCAGCCTGCGCACGCTGTATCTGCGGCTGGGTGGCCGCTGGAACGCCGCCTGGGCGCTGGGCATCACGCTGCTGGTCAGCCAGATTGCCGTTGGCCTGCATTATATTCCGCTCACGCCGCTGCGCTTTGGCCTGCTGCTGCTGGGCCCGGCCTATGCGCTGACCAGCCTGGCCGGCGCGATCGAGGAAGGCCGCCCGACGGGTAGCGTGTGGGTGGAACCGGCGCTGATGCTGGCATTGATTGTGCTGCTGGCGGTTGTGGTGGGCTGAGATGGACACGCTTCGCCTGCCGCCGGAATTGGTGGAAATGATGACCCGGCATGCCTCGGCCTGCCTGCCTGAGGAGGCCTGCGGATTGCTGGGCGGGCGAAATGGAACGGCGCGCCTGGTGATCCGGGTGGAAAATGCGCTGCACAGCGCTCGCGCGTATCGTATGGATGCGGTGCAGCAATGGATGGCTTTTCGCGCATTGGATGAGCAGGGGCTGGATCTGCTGGCGATCTTTCATTCGCATCCACAGGGGCCGGCCGAACCGTCGCCGACCGACGTGGAACAGTTTGCCTATCCGGGCGTGGCCACCCTGATTCTTTCGCCCGCCGGCGGCGGGGATTGGCAGGCGCGGGCTTTCCGGCTGGATGGCGGTAATATTGTGGAGATGGAACTGCGGGTTGAGGCTGCAACGTAACCCGCTTGCAGCGGCGGTGTTATACTTTCCGTCAGGAGGTCGAGGACAGCATGCAAATTGTATCGGTGTTGATTGTCTGGGTGTTGAGCTATGTGATTGGCTCGATCCCGTTTGGGCTGTTGATCGTGCGAGTGGCGCGCGGCGTGGATGTGCGCACCATCGGCAGCGGGCGCACCGGAGGCACCAATGTGATGCGCGCGGCGGGCTTTTTGGCCGGTGCGTTGACGGCCGCCTCGGATGTGCTTAAAGGGCTGGCCGCCGGTTGGTTGAGCGATTGGCTGGCGCCCGGCAACCCCTGGGTGAAAGTGGCGGCGGTATTGATTGTCATTATTGGCCAGATTCATTCCATTTTTCTGGCGGAACGCGATGAAAACGGCCGGCTGCGCCTGCACGGCGGCGCGGGCGGCGCCACCACGGCCGGCGGCGCCATGGCGCTGTGGCCGCAAGCCCTGCTGGTGGTCTTGCCGGTGGCGGCGCTGGTCTACATCTTTGTGGGCTATGCGTCGGTCACCACCATCAGCATTGCCGTGACCTCACTGGGAATCATGCTGGTCCTGTTCCTGCAGGGCGCCGCGCCCTGGCAGTATTTGTTGTATGGATTGTCGATTTTGATTGTGCTGTATGCGCTGCGTCCCAATCTGAAACGCCTGCGCGAAGGCACCGAGCGCCCGGTGGGGCTGCGCGCGTACCGGCAGAAAAAGAAAGAAGAACAAGGTCAATAAGCAATCGATTAAAACCAAACGCCGCCGGAAAGGCGGCGTTTGGTTTTGGGTTTGA
>DAOUGY010000108.1:0-5828 GCA_034428975.1 Anaerolineaceae bacterium
TATGGAGAACCTGGATACGGGCGAAGTGATTTCTCTGCGCGGCGAGGATTCGTTTCACCCGGCCTCGACCATCAAGCTGGCCATCGGCCTGGCGTTTTTCGCCTGGCACGAGCAGCACCCCGGGATACCTCTCAGCGGTGGTCCGGAAGGCGCGGACCGCTCCTTTGATCAGTTGCTGCGCCACATGCTGGTCAATTCCGAGGAAGAGGCCACCAAGGTACTGAGCGATTTCCTGTATGCCCAGGCGGGGTTCCGCCTGCAGCAGCAGATCACCGATTGGGGCGCGACGCACACCACGCTGGAGCCGCGCCGCTCGACGCCTGCCGATCTGGCGCTGCTGCTGCGCCGCCTGTACCGCGGTGAGCTGCTTTCACCGGATTCGACCGCCGCTCTGCTGGAGATTTTACGCACGCCCTCGCGCGGCGACGATGAGCGCATCGGCGCGGGGCTGCCCGAGGCGGCGCGTGCATCGCTGGCGCACAAGACCGGCACGGTGTTTCAGGACGGCTGGGGTGTGGTGGCAGATATCGGCGTGGTGGAATCGCCCGCCGGGCCGCTGGTGATGGTGGTGCTGGGTAATCACATCGACTGGGTGGATTATGAGCGCGCCATGGCGCAGATTGCGCGCGTGGCCCAGGTGGCGTATGTGTATTTCGCGCCGCCGGTCGGGCCAACCCTCACGCCGGTTCTCACGCCCACGGTCAAGCCCTAAAAACCACGGAAGAATCATCCACGGATGGTCATGGACATGGCATAAGAAAATTCCCTGCGCCTTGGCAGGGAATCGGATTTCGCCCAACCGCGCCTACGGCCAGATGGACATGATGCGCGCGATGAGCGTATCCATCAGTTGATCGGTGTGTGGGTCGATGCGCCGGCGCGCCGGATCGGCATCATGCCAGGCGATGATTTCCTCTGCGCCGCGCGCAAACGGTACCACCGCCTGGTAATCCGGCACCAGACGGCGAATCTTGCTGTTGTCGAACACCATACTGTTGGATTTGTCGCCCAGCAGGCTGGCGCCCCAATCCGGGTCGTAGGCCGCAATCAACTCCGACGGGATGTGCACCAGCTTCGCCGCGACCCCGGCGGCGCGTGCCAGCGTCTCATAAATCTGATTCCACGTCAGCCACTCATCTGAAGTGATATGCACCGCCTCGCCGATGGCGCCGGGATGTCCCAGCAGCCCCAAAAAACCGCGCGCGAAGTCGGTGTTGTGGGTTAACACCCACAGCGAAGTGCCGTCGCCGGGCACCACCACGCCCTTGCCCTGACGCATGCGCTCGATGACCGTGAAATGACCGTGGAAGGGCAGCAGGGTGCGGTCATAGGTGTGCGAAGGGCGCACAATCGTGATGGGGAATTTACCCTCGCGATACGATTGCACCAACAGCTCTTCACAGGCAATCTTGTTGCGCGAATATTCCCAGTAGGGGTTATCCAGCGGCGTCGATTCGGTCACCGGCAGGTGTTCCGGCGGGGTTTGATAGGCCGAAGCCGAGCTGATGAAAACATACTGTCCCACGCGCCCGCGGAACAGGTCAATATCGGTTTGCACGTGCTGCGGCGTGTAGGCCACCCAGTTGACCACCACGTCAAAACGATGTCCTTCCAGGGCCACAAAGGCCGAAGCCGGGTCGCGGATGTCGCCGTGCAGCACCTTGACGCCGGACGGGACAGGCCGCGCCGTGGTGCTGCCGCGGTTGAGCAGGGTCAGGTCCAGGCCGCGTTCGGCCGCCAGGTTGGTGCAGGCCGAGCTGATGATGCCGGTGCCGCCGATGAAGAGCACTTTCATGGGAGCGCCTCCTTAATGGATTCGATATCGGATGTATTGTAGCATGCGGCTTGCGTCAATCCACCGCGGACGGCCGCCGGCGATTGATTCAATCGCGGCGCAGCACCAGTAAAGTGATGTCGTCCTGGGGATGATCGTCGCCCAGGAAGGCGCGAATCGCCTCCAGCACAATTTGCTGCACTTGTGCGGCGGGCTGCCCGGCGCACTGCTGCAGCACCGCCAGCAGGCGCGCTTCACCAAACGATTCACCGGCGCGGTTGCTGGCTTCGGTCACCCCGTCCGAATACATCACCAGCAGGTCGCCGGGGCGCAGCGTAATGCGCCCGTGCTCCCACGTTTGTTCGGCAAACAGCCCCAGGGGGATTCCGGTGCGTGTCAACTTCTCAACCGCATGCGGCGGGCCAGCGCGCAGCAGCGCGGGCGGGTTGTGCCCGGCATTGGCATACACCAGTTCGCCGGTGGTTGGGTTCAGCGCGCCGTAAAACAGGGTGACGAATTGAGAATTGTCGATGATCTCCAAAATGCGGCGGTTGACCTCGCCCATCACCTGTCCGGGGTGCTCCAGATCGTCTTCGACGTGCCCGCGCACCAGGCTCCATGAGAGCACCATGAACAGCGCCGCGGCCACGCCTTTGTCCACCACGTCGGCCACCAGCAAGCCGGTGCGGCCGCCCGGCAGGGCGAACACGTCGTAAAAATCGCCCGATGTTTCCGCGGCGGGCTGCAGCACGGCGGCCATTTGCCAACCGGGCGGGACGGGCAGCACCTGCGGCATGAAGTTGGCCTGCATGTGCCCGGCCAGGTGCAGTTCGCGGCGCATGCGCGTGTTGCTTTCCTGCAGTTGGCGCTGCAGGCGGCGCAGCTTGAAATGAGTCTCCACGCGCGCCAGCACTTCTTCCATTTGAAACGGCTTGGTGATGTAATCCACGCCGCCGGCGCGAAAGCCGCGCAGTTTATCCTCAATATCGTCCAGCGCGCTGATGAATATGACCGGAATGTCGCGGGTACGCTCGCTGCTTTTTAGCTGCTCGCACACTTCAAAGCCGTTCATCTCGGCCATTTTAATATCCAGCAGAATCAGGTCGGGCGGGGAGAGGCGCGCCGATTCCAGCGCGTGCGCCCCGCTCACCGCCGCGCGCGGGCGGTACCCGGCCGACGCCAGTGTTTCCGACAGCAGACGCAGATTGGCCGGCGTGTCGTCCACGATCAGAATTTCATTGCCTTCGCTGCGATTGGTGGAAATCACGCCTGCTCCTCGCCGCGCTCGAACAGGCGCAGAATTTTGTGCAGTTGGTAGCCGTTCACCCATTCCTCCAGCGCATCGGCCAGCGCCTCATCCTGCGCGCGGATGCGTTCCACGCAGGCCAGCAACCGGTCGTTGTGTCCCAGGATGGCGGCCTCGCGCAGCAAATCCCGCGTTTCGCCGTCCAGCGCGGCCAAACGCCCGGCCAGGTCAATGTGCCGCCGGCTGACGGGCAGGCGCGCGGTGACGTTCTCCTCGGCCAGGGTGCGGAAACGTACCCCCAGATGGCGCGTCAGCGTGTCAAAGATTTCGCTCTCGCGGAAGGGCTTGCGGATGTAGTCGTCGCAGCCTTCCGAAAGGATCACCGCGCGGTCCTCTTCCAGCGCACTGGCGGTCAGCGCCACCACCACGGTGGCCTGGCCGAGCGTGGTGGCTTTGATGCGCCGGGTGGCTTCGTAGCCGTTCATCACCGGCATGCGCATGTCCATGAATATCAGGTGCGGGTGCCATTCTTTCCAAATATCCAATGCCTGCGCGCCGTCGACGGCTTCGCGCACTTCAAAGCCCAGCGGGGTGAGCAGGCGCACCAGCAGCAGGCGGTTGACGTCTTTATCATCCACCACCAGAATGCGGTAGACCGGCTGGCCTTCCTCCAGCGCGATCACCGGGCGCGCCGGAGTTTCATTTTGAATCAGGGCCGGGTCGATGGCGGCCACCGGCACCTGCAGCGTGAAAATGCTGCCCTTTCCAACCTCGCTGGCTGCCGTCAACGCGCCGCTCATCATCCCGGCAAACTTGCGGCTGATCGACAGCCCCAGACCGGTGCCTTCCTGGGCCTGCTGCCCGCCGGCGGCCTGCATGAACGGCTCAAAAATCACGCTCAATTCGTCGGCGTCAATGCCCGAGCCGCTGTCTTCCACTTCGAAGGTCAGCCGGTGGGTGGGCGAGAAATCCGGCGCGCTGCCCGGTGGGCGGTTCACCCGTTCGGACAGCTCTTCGGCACGCACCCGCAGCACCACGCCGCCCTCGTCGGTGAATTTGACGGCGTTGCCCAGCAGGTTCATCAGAATCTGGCGCAGTTTACCCTCGTCGGCGTAGATGCCCGCCGGCGTGTCCGCCGCGATTTCCACGTCCAGCGTCAGCCCCTTACCCTCGGCGCGGAAGCGGAACATATCCTCCAACCCGTCGAGCATGCGCTGCAGGTTGAAGGTCTGCTCGGTCAGCGTCATGCGTCCGGCTTCGATCTTGGACATGTCCAGCACGTCGTTGATCAACCCCAGCAGGTGCTCGCCGCTGCGGTAAATGATTTCCATATTATCGCGGCAGCCGCGCGGCAATTGCTCGTCCGGCCTGGGGTTTTCCGAGGGGCGCAGCATGAGCTGGCTGAACCCCAGGATGGCGTTGAGCGGGGTGCGCAGTTCGTGGCTGACGTTGGCCAAAAAGAGGCTCTTGGCCTGATTGGCCGCTTCGGCGGCCTGACGCGCGCGTTCCACCTCCACCAGCGCTTCGCTCAATTCGTGCGTGCGCTCGGTCACCTGTTTTTCCAGGCTGTGTTTCTGGGCGCGCACAATGCTGAGGCGGGCTTCAAAAACGCCAATCACCAGGGCGACGACCAGCAGCGAGGCCGCCAGACGGAACCACCAGGTTTGCCAGAAGGGCGGCGTGACGATGATGCGAATGGCTACCCCGCTGCGATTCCAGATTCCGTCGCTGTTGGCGCCGATCACATGGAAGGTGTATTCGCCGGGGGGCACATTGGTGTAGCTGGCGTAATGGCGCGCGCCCACGGTGACCCAGTCCTTCTCCAGCCCTTCCATGCGGTAGGCGTACTGGATCTTTTCGGGCGAGGAGTAATGCAGCGCGGCGAACTCAAAAGCGAAGAAGTCGTCGGTGTAGTTGAGGGTGATCGTGTCGGTCTTCCAGATCACTTTCTTTAATGGGGAATTGCCGCCCACGCCCACCGGTTTGCTGTACAGGTAAAAGCGCGTGATGACGATGGGGGGTTGGTACGGGTTATCCTGCACATAATCGGGCAGGAAGGCGTTCAGGCCGTTGATGCCGCCGAAGAACATTTCGCCGTTGGCGCTGCGAAAATGCGCGCCCTGGTTGAATTCATTGCTTTGCAAGCCGTCCTGTGGGCCATAATTGCGCACCACCTTGGTCAACGGATCGAACTGCGAAACGCCGTTGTTGGTGCTCAACCACAGCTTGCCGGCGCGGTCTTCCAGCACCCCGTAGATCGTGTCGTTGGCCAGGCCGTCTTTCTGTCGGAACTGGGTGAAGCGCCCGCTGCTGCGGTCCAGCAGGTTGAGGCCGCCGCTGGCGGTGCCCACCCAGAAGCGGTTTTGCCCGTCTTCCAGAATATCCAGCACGGTGTTGTTGCCCAGCGAGGAGGGGTCTTCGGGGTTGTTCTGGTAGATGGCGTCGCACACGCCGGTGGAGCGGTTGAAACGGCACAGCCCGCCGGTGAACATGCCCACCCACAGCTCGCCGGAACGGTCAATATATAGAGCGAGCACGCCGTTATCCGGCAGACTGTTGGGATTGCCGGGAATGGTGCGGTAGGCCTGCGTGCTACGGTCGGCCGGGTTCATGTGCACCACACCGGTGTTGGCGCCGCCGTACCACAATGTGCCGTCGCGATCCTCAACGATGCTGAAGACGGTCGCGCCGGGGATATTCTCAAAGGCGTCCAGTTCGGGGCGGTAACGGCTTAACCCGGCGTTGGTGCCAAACCACAGGCTGCCGGAGCGCGATTCGACGATGCTCCACACGATGTTGTCGCCCAGG
>DAOUGY010000109.1:0-3143 GCA_034428975.1 Anaerolineaceae bacterium
GACGCGCATCGGCGAGGTGTTTGAGCCGGACGCCAAAGCGCACGCGCTGTACGATGAGCTGTACAACGAGGTGTATTTGAAGATGTACGCCCGCCTGCGCCCGTTGTATCAGTCGATGCGCAAGATGAAGTGAGGGTATGGGTAGATGAAGAGGTTATCCACGGATAATCCGGATGGGAATAATCTTTTCTGGATCGTGGATTTTGTTTGTAAATCAAAAAGCAACCACGGATGGGCACGGAGAAATAGACGTTCCCGCAGAGATGACGGGTTGATTGTCACCTCCGGCCAAAGCGGCTATACTGGAAACAGCATATCGCGCAAACGGAGGCATGCCCATGACGTTCCTGGACTTCCTACGGCAGCTGTTGGACCGGCTGTTTCCGGCCTCGCCGCCCACACCGCCGGTCAGCCCCACGCCACCCGCCGGGCCGGTGGGGCAGAAGCCTGCGCCAGTGTTTCCGCGCGTACTGGCGGTCATTTACAACCCTGAGGTGCCCTCGGAAGGCGGCCGCCGCCTGCGCGAGGTGCTGGGCTGGAACGACCCCGACGCCCTGATGCAAACCTACATCAACGATCTGCGCGAGACCAGCGCTGGATACCTCAACTACACCATCGTTGAGCGTTTGGAACTGGATGAATTCCCGGTCAAAGTGGACGGCTTCAGCTATACCGCCGACGCCTACGTGCAGGCCATGCGCACGCGCATAGGCTTTCACCAACCCGACGCGGTGGATTATTACCGCATTCTGCAAAAATTCAACATCCCGGCGCGCGTGGATGCCGGCGAAATTGACGAAGTCTGGCTGTTTGCCTTCCCCTATGCCGGTTTTTATGAATCACGCATGGGCGGCCTGGGCGCTTTTGCCTGCAATTCGCCCGCGCTGACCGGCAGCGCCGCCGGCACGCGACGCTACATCATCATGGGCTTCAACTACGAGCGCGGCGTGGGCGAGATGTTGGAAAGCTTTGGCCACCGCGCCGAGTTCATCCTGGCGCAGGTGTTCCGCAACGCCGGGTCGGGCAATCTGTGGCAGCGCTACACCCGCCACGAGCAGATCGCGCCGGGGCTGGCCGAGGTGGGCACCATTCACTTTGCGCCCAACAGCCAGGTGGACTATGACTGGGGAAACCCGCGCAAAGTGCTCAGCCGCTGCGACACCTGGCGCACCTTCCCCAACCTATCGGGTACGCCGCGCCTGGTGAACAGCAGCGAATGGGGCGGCGGCGATACCCGTCTGCATCACCGCTGGTGGTTGGACCACCTGCCGCGCGTCAGTGGGGCGAATGGCGGCATTGCCTACAACTGGTGGCTGTACATCGTCGACCCCAACGAAGTGCCCTGAGCGGCGCATATCCGCCCGGATCTCCCACAGCCCGTGATGCAAATCGCGGGCTGTTTTGGATGATTTTGGGGGAGGAAAATTAATATTGTTTATATATTGAATCAACAATATACCCCGTCTATAATGAAATGGCCCGCACGACCGGACCAGTTTTTTGGGGTCGGTGGAATGGGTGAACGGAACGACCCTGTGAGAAACCATCTGGATGGGCTGTTGGGGGAATCTCCCACTCCCTTGCCTTTGGGCTGAGAACCGGCCCACCGGCGGGAGTGGTTTTTTTGACTCTGGGAGGAAGAACCATGAAAGCCAGAATCGTGCTTGCTTTGGCTTTGGTCTTGGCGCTGGCGTTGCCGCTTCCGGCGGTCGCGGCCCCTGCGCCCTATCATCTCATCCTTGTCACCAGCCTGGCAGACGATGGCAGCCCGGGCACGCTGCGGTATGCCATGGATGAGGCCAACAGCGATGTTGGCCCGACGCGCATCGAGTTTGACCGCTCCTTGAAAGGTGGCACCATTGTCCTGGCGTGGGGGCTGCCCGAGCTGCATGAAGATTTCACCACCATCGACGGGCTGATTGGAAGCGATCATCGCCCGGGAATCGAGATCAGCGCCGCGCCGGATTATCAGGGCGGGTCGTTGATTTCGGTGCGCTCGTCGTACAACGTCATCCGCGGGCTTGCGCTGAACCGTTCGCCGCAGGAAGGCCTGAGAATCTCTGGCGGCAGCCACAATGTGGTGGAGTATTGTTACGTGGGCACCGATCTGAGCGGAACGCTGGATAAAGGTAACATCGGCAGCGGTATTCTCATCGACGACGGTGCCTCGGATAACACCATTGGTCCGGGCAATGTGGTGGCCTACAATGCGCGCGGCGGAGGCCCCAACGGCGGCATCGCCGTGCTGGATGGGTTGCAATGGGCCTACTGGCCGGAGTTTCAGGGCCTGGGACCGGACTACACGGGGATTTTCCAGGTTCTGGACTTCCCGCAGACAGGCGGGGCGTTTACCAGCGCGGACGGAATCGTGCCGCGTGACGCCGACGGTCACCCCTTTGGCGATACCTTCGGAGCGCGCTTCGCTGGCCGGCTGCATGTGCCTGCCGATGGACTCTACACATTTGCCATCAACTACCCGGACGACATTCTGCAGGTCTTTGTGGATGGGACGCTGGTGATTGAAGCCGGCTGCATGACTGAATTTGGGTGCAACCCGCGCACATTGGATGCCACCCTGACCGCGGGTGTGCACGATATTCTACTGCGCTTCCTCGACGGGCCCGGCGCGGCGGGCTTTGCTCTCGACATTCAGGGCGAACCGGCGGTGAGCTACACCACCTTTGAAGGCGACCCCGGCTTGCGCGGTGAGTTCTTCCGCCTGCGCATCCCAACCGAGCGCAATCGCATCACGCGCAACAACATCCACTCCAACTTCTTAACGGGCATCGAACTGGATGCTCTGGATGGATGGTGGAGCCTGAACGAGTTTGACCCCGGCGATGGTGACATCGGGCCGAACACTTCCATCAACTACCCCGTGTTGGAATCGGCGTTGAGCAACCCCGGGCGGTTGGTCGTGCGCGGTTATATCGATACCGGCAACCCGCGCCCGCTGATCGTCGAGTTCTTTGCCGGTCCACCGTACGTGCCCGGCGAGCCGTATGCACCGGGCGAGACGATCCGCTACCTGGGCAAAATCAACCTGATGGAGGCATCCAACTTCGCAGTAGTGCTGCCACCGGTAGCCACCGGGATGTGGATCACCGCCACGTTGACCGATGCCGACGGCAACACTTCCGACA
>DAOUGY010000110.1:0-2081 GCA_034428975.1 Anaerolineaceae bacterium
GGATGTGGTCACCATCGGCGTAACCGGCTTCGCTGCCAACATTGAGCTCGATATCCGCTTCGGCTTAAGCGAAAGCCAGACCGAATCCATCGGCAAGCTGACCACCGACAGCCACGGCGCCGTGCTGCAGAAGATCAATGTGCCCAGCAGCGCTCAGAATGGAAAAACGTATGTCTTCGTGGTGCGCGCCGCATCGAATACTGCCCTGTCGGCTGTTTCCAACACTTTCAGCGCCACAGGCACTTCAGCAGGACAGAACGTATATGTCGTAGTGCGCGGCGATACCCTGCGCAAGATTGCTGACCGGTTTGATACGACTGTGGCAGCCATCCTGGCGCTCAACAAAGACATCAAGGACCCGAACCTGATCTACCCGGGTCAAAAGATCACTGTCCCATCCGGTCAATCCGGGCCGGCTGTAACCCTGACGCCCAACACTGGCACGCCTGGCAGCAAGTTCTCGGTCGTGGCTGACGGCTTCCCGGTCAACACGAGTGTGGATGTGAATGTGACCCTGCAGGGCACAAGCACCGGCATCGTGGTGGACGCCAAGACGGACGCCTCCGGTTACCTCAAACTTGAGGTCACCCTGCCCACCAGCGCCAAAGCTGGAGAGAAATGGGTGGTGCGGGTACATACTACCGACCTGGTTAAGACCATCGAAGCCACCTCAGGCGTCTTCACGGTAAAGTAAATTTCAAGGCTTTAGATGCAAAAAGCGGCGCCTGTAAGAGCGCCGCTTTTTTTGTTTTAACAAGAGTTGGAACCTTGTTGGAAGACAGAAATCCAGAGCTCCTCAGGCAAATATTTTATCCTGGCGCCCATTCTGTTTTTCGCCTGAGTTCTCGTCGGATTCTCCGTGCATTTCTTCTTCCAGCACCACTATCTGCCCGGTTGAGCCATCCAGGCGAATGTGCGCACCGGTGATGAAGCGCAAGGTTGCGCGGTCCACGCCCACCACCGCCGGGATGCCGTATTCGCGGGCAACCACCGCGCCGTGGGTCATCATGCCGCCCGTTTCCATGATCAATCCTCCACAGGACAGGAAGAGCGGTGTCCAGGACGGATCGGTGCCGGGACAGACCATAATCTCACCGGGCAGCAGGCCTGCATGATGCGGATCGAGCACTACCCGCACCCGCCCTTCGACACTGCCAGGCGAGACCGGACTGCCGAAAAGAATGTTCCCTGCGCTTTCCTCAACCTGAATCCCTTCATAAAAAGCCCGCCCGTCGCTCAACAACAAACGCGGGATCTGGCGGCGGTTCTGCTCCAGGTCGAAAGCACGCCGGCGCTGAGCGATCAGCTGCCGCCAGGGCCGAAGATCCTCTGCTGCCGCCAGCTCTTCCAGCTCGCGGTAGGACAAAAAGAACAGGTCTTCCGCCTCTTTCAATTCACCAGCAGCCGCCATTTGATGGCCGCAAACCAGCTGTTCGCTGCGCACCAAACCGAACATCCGCACTGCAAAGAACTTGGGACTTTCACGAATACTCAGCAATTGGCGCATCCTGCCTGCCGCGAAACGCGCAGCTGCAGCCTTAATCCAGCCTCGCGGCGTATGCCGCAGCTGAGTCACCAACTTATCCAGCGCCGCTTGTGCCGAACCCTCGCCGCGCTTGAAGACGGTATCCGGTGCCTGAGAAGGATCATCGATCTTCAGGTAACCGGTCAGTGCTTCGAAAACCGGGGTTGGGTTTTCACGCCAGCGCACCCTACCCAGATCGATTTCCGCTAAACCGCGTCCGCCGTACTGCTCGAGAAATCCTCTTATCTCAAGGGCGGTTGCCAGAGGCAATGATTTCTTGAACCACATTTCAGCAAGTTGGGCTGGGGTGTTAGCTTGAAAAATCAACAACGTATCTGCGTTGCGCTTGATGGTCTTTGCCACCCGCCACAGGGCCAGGTCCATTTCGGTGGTGGGGTTGTTGGGTAAGCCGCGCGTGATCTCGAGTGTACGATTGAGATGAGTCCGTCCGGAAGGATCACTGGTTTTATCGCCAAGCGAGCGCGCCAGCCCATTCAGGGCATTGAGCATGGCCATGCCGCTGGCCACACCAGAGACAAAGCGCAGGAAGGTTTTG
>DAOUGY010000111.1:0-3832 GCA_034428975.1 Anaerolineaceae bacterium
TGTGAGGATACGAGCCGCATTCATGCCGGCCAGAAGACCGGTGGCGATGTTGCCCATGTACCCTTCGACCCCGCTGATCTGCCCGGCAACGAACAGGTCGGAGCGGGTGCGGAATTGCAAGGTAGGATCTAACAGCAGGGGAGCGTTGATGAATGTGTTGCGGTGCATTTGCCCATAACGGGCAAATTCGGCATTTTCCAAACCGGGCACCATGCCAAAGACTCGTTTCTGTTCGGGAAAGGTAAGGTTGGTCTGAAAACCAACCAGATTGTACAGACTGCCAGCCAGGTTATCCTGCCGCAACTGCAGTACGGCATACGGGCGTCGCCCGCTGTGTGGATTGGTCAGGCCTATCGGACGCATGGGGCCGTAAGCCAGTGCCAGGTCACCGCGGCGGGCGATCACCTCGGCCGGAAGGCAACTTTCAAAAAAAGTGGCGCTGCCCGCGCGCACACCGGTGGGGATTTCCTGTTCAAATGTGCGCAAGGCAATTTGTTCCGCTTCTCGCAAGGCAATCACAAAAGCATCATATTGCTCGCGCGTAAAGGGGCAGTTGATGTAATCGCCCTCGTCCTGTTCGCCCTTTCCATAACGAGAGGCGCGGAAGGCGACATCCATATTAATGGATTCAAATGTCACCACCGGCGCAATGGCATCGAAGAAATAAAGTGCGTCCTGGCCGGTTAATTGCTGGATGGCATGACTGAGGTTCGGGGAAGTGAGCGGTCCACTGGCGAGAATCGTCGGACCGTCGGGGATCGCGGGCAATTCTTCACGGATTACCCGGATGAGTGGGTGCGATTCAATGGACTGCGAGACGGCGCACGAAAAACCTTCACGATCCACTGCCAGCGCACCGCCGGCCGGGAGCGCTGTTTGTTCGGCGCAGCGAACCAGCAAGGAACCCATCCAGCGCAATTCTTCTTTTAATAATCCAGAAGCGCGGTCCAACAGATTGGAGCCCAACGAGTTGGAACAGACCAACTCGGCCAGGCCACCGCCGGTATGGGCGCCGGTCATGACGTGTGGGCGCATTTCGTATAGATCTACCGGTACGCCTCGCGCGGCGGCCTGCCAGGCGGCTTCGCATCCGGCCAACCCTCCACCAATAATTGTCAATCGCGTCATTCTTTCTCCCATTTGGTCATCGGTACAGGATGCAAGAAAAATGCCCTGGCATGAAACTTGCATCATAGCGCATGTGCCGCTATACTTTTCTTTTGTAGGGGAAAACCATGTTACAAACACACTATCAGGTTCTTCGACCCGCAACCACCGCTCATCTGGCGCAGACCATGACGCTGTTGAGCCTGACCGCCGATGAGCTGCAGCAGCAGATTGAGGCGGAACTGGCGGCCAACCCGGCATTGGAATTGGTGGAGGAGCGACGCTGCCCGGGATGCCACCGCTTGCTGCCGGAGCGGGGGAGCTGCCCGGTGTGCAGCCAACCACCCAATACGGCGCTTGATGAACCTGTGGTGTTCGTTTCACCACGAGAAGATTTTACCCCAAGCCGGGATGTTTATGGCGAAGAAATGCCCGAAGAGCCGTTATCGCCGGCGATTGAGGATTTGCCGACCTACGTATTGCGCCAGATCGCCTCGGAGCTGGAGCACGAAGACCGGCGCATTGCCGCGTTTTTACTCACTCATCTGGATGAAGACGGGCTTTTAACCACGACGCCGTTGGAAGTGGCTTTGTATTTTCATCTGCCGTTGTCTCGTGTTGAAAAAGTGCAGCACATCATCCAGCATGCCGATCCGATCGGGGTGGGTTCGTGCACACCGCAGCAGGCGCTGTTGGTGCAATTGGAGGTGGTGGGCGAAAACCACCCGCATTATACGCTGGCGCGCATGATGATCTCGGATGGGATGGATTTGCTCAGCCGCCACCAATACAGCCAGCTGGCGCGCGTGTGTGATGCCAACCTGCGCGACGTGCAGGAAACCGCGCGCTACATCAGTGAGAACCTGTCACCCTATCCGGCGCGGATGCACTGGGGCGATGCACGCCAGCCCGAACCGCGCGTGGCGGAGGTGTACCGCCGGCCCGATATTTTGATCAATTACCTGAACGAGGACCCGAACAACCCGCTGGTGGTCGAAATCATCCTGCCGATCAGCGGCACGCTGCGGGTTAACCCGTTGTACCGTCAGGTTTTTCGCCAATCGGAAGAAAACACCAAAGGTGAAATGAAGCCCGATCTGGAGCGAGCCTCGTTGTTTGTGAAGTGCCTGCAACAGCGCAACAACACCATGCAGCGCCTCATGCTCAAGGTCACCAAACTGCAACGCGACTACATCACCCGCGGGGAGAAACACCTGCAGGCGATTACACGGGCCGAGCTTTCGCGCGAGCTGGAAGTGCATGAATCCACCATATCACGCGCAGTCGCCAACAAAGCCGTACAGCTTCCCAACGGTCGGATTGTGCCACTCTCGTCCTTCTTTGATCGTAATTTGAAAGAGCGCACTGTGCTGCGCGAGTTGATTGAGCGCGAGACGCGGCCGCTGAGCGATTCGGAACTGGTGGTTCAGATGGAAAATGAAGGATTTAAAGTGGCGCGGCGGACCGTGGCGAAGTATCGCGCCATGGAGGGTATCCTTCCTGCGCACCTGCGCCACAAAGGAAAGGGATAATGAATTCTTCGGGCGCACAGTACCCAACTCCCACCATGCGGCGGGTACGCACCCCGGGCACGGCGGAGCTTTTGCGTCTGCTGGAGCTGATTCCAGAAGCGGCGGCGGTGATTGACCGCCCTCGGGATCAGATTACCGCCGTGAACGAAGCGTTTTCGCGGCTGGTTGCACTGCCCGTGGGAGAGATCCTGGGCCGTAAACCGACCGAACTCCTGCCATTTACCCTGGATGATGTAATCAATGGCGCTGAGGATCTATCGTGGTCGCTGCCGCAAGGAGCCCGACCGGCGCTGGCTGTTACGGCCGGTGTGATGCCGCTGGACAATGAAAATCAGTGGGCAGTTCTTAAGTTAAGCGAAATCCAAAAAGATGAGGTCGCACGCAGCCATTGGGTCAAGGTCAACCAGGCAGCCATGACGGACCTGGCCGGTTTGTTTGACGAGGATACGATTGACAATGGCATCCGCCGCGCGGCTGCGCGGATTGCCGAAATTTTAGAGATGGAGATTACGGTCATTTATCAAGCCAGCCAGGATTTTCCTGTGCTGCAGCGCGTTGCCTGGCAGGATGAACAGAATGCATTGCCAGAAACTCTGTCGTCGACCGATCTAATTCGTCTGGCCACGACTGTAAGCTGGACACCGGGGCGGCGGGTGATCACGGATCTGCACCGCGCCGGCAGGACGGCGAATTTGACACAAGTTGTATCCACGCCGCTGGGGCAAAAAGGCGCGTTGTTCGGTTTGCTGGTTGCGGCGGATTCGCGAAAGCCGGCGGACGAGACTTTCGGCGAGCGCCTGGACGTACTGGGCGCCTACCTGACGCGCGCGATCCAGCATTCCATCCTCATCCAAAACCTTAAAGCCGATCTGGCAAACCACGATGAGCAGGCCAACATCCACACCGAGTTGGTTGAAAACGCCCGGGAAGGGATCATTGTGCTGCGACCGGATTTCAGCGTGTGGCGGATGAATAACGCCGCAGAATGGATTTTGGGGTACGCCGCATGGGAGGTGCTGGGGCAGCCGATTCAGAATGTTTTGATTGGCACCGAACGGCTGGTGCCGTCGCTGGAAGCCGCCGCGGCGGGCATCCCGGCGCCGAATTTGGGAAATGTATCCTTGCACCGCAGAAACGGTCAGGCATTCCCGGCCCATATTCAGATTATCCCGGTGCTGTTTGACGAACGTTTG
>DAOUGY010000112.1:0-7408 GCA_034428975.1 Anaerolineaceae bacterium
CTGCGCCACACTGATATTGCCGGCGGTGAACCCCGCCAGCAGGCGCGCGGCGAACAGCATGGTCAGCGATTGAGCAAAACCCAGCATCAGGAAACCGATGAAGTTGCCGACGATACTGATCAGCAGCACTGGACGCCGGCCAATGCGGTCGGAAAGCCGTCCGAGCAGCGGCGCGCTGATGAACTGCGCGGCCGCATATACCGCCACCAGCAAGCCGACCATCGTGGGGTTGGCCCCAAACTGCTCGGCGAAAAAGGGCAACAGCGGCAAAATCAAACTGAAGCCCAGCAGATCAATGAAAACAATCAAAAAAATGGAAAACAGACGCTTATCGTTCATTCATCCCTCCCGGGTGGGCAGCCAGTGATTCATAGATGAGTTTTTCAATGCGTTCCACGCTTTCGCTGGGGGAGAGTCGAATCACTTCCGCAGGAATTACGGGAGAAACATGTTCAAACGCCTGCCCGCCCAACACCACCAACGGTCGTGGCGCAGGTAATTTTTCCAACACAAACGGCAAGCCGGCCAGATTCTCGGCAGCTTCGGGCCGCGTGGCGCTAAACAACAGCATGCGCGGGTGAATTTGCGCCAGTGCTTCTTCCAACCGGTCCAGGCTCAAGTCGGCGCCAAGAAAGCGTACGTCCCAACCGCGCCAGCGCAGCATGACCACCAGCATCAGCAGGCCAATCTGGTGAAATTCGCCGGGCGCGCCGGCCGCCACAATCACCCCGCTGCGCGAAGGCGGCGCGGAGGCGCTGATCATGCCCATCATGTGCTGCATGCAAAACTGGGTGGCAAAATGCTCAACGGCAATCGGCAGCTCGCCGCGGTGCCAGGCGTCGCCCAATTCCACCAGCGCCGGGGTGACCACGCCCTGCAGCACCTGATCCACCGCGTACAGGTTGAAGGCGCGGCGAAGAATTTCATTCGATTCAGCGTCGTTCAAGCGAGTCAACGCATGATACAACTCGGCGGACAATACCGGCAGCGAGACGGGTTGCTCCAGCAGGCGCGGACCGCTTTCCAGTGCCGGGTCCCGTCCCTGGGCACGCAATTCGGCCAGGTAATCAGCAGCGCGGCCAATGCTCATACCGGCTTCCGTTTGTTCTTTCAACCAGCGCAGAGTGGACAGGTCGTAATCGGAATACAACCGGTAACCCTGCTGCCCGCGCTGTGGGCTGGGCAGGCCGTAGCGCCGCTCCCAGGCGCGCAACGTCACCGGCAGCAAGCCCACCAGCCGCGCCACGGCTTTAATATTGTAAACAGGCATGAACCATGCGTTTTCGCGTGAATGATTCGCTTCCATCATTACCACCAATCCTGTAAATCACCCATCATGAATCCTAAATTGTTGCGGTCATGATAGCATGGTGGACTGGAGCACGCCATGCATTGTACAAGGTTTGTTTAACCTAATTGGGCTTTTTAGTCGCCAGCAGATCGCGTGCCCTGGTCAGCGAATGCTCCAGGGTGACGCCCAAAAACACACCGGGAATTTCAGCCCGCAGGCGGGGGTTGGCATTGAACGCGCCACCACCAAAGCCGAATAGAACCGGGCGGCGCAGGCGGTTCAACTTGCCCTGCAGAGTCCCCAATAGTCGCGCGGCAGGCTCGGTGGTGGCCGACAGAATCACCATATCCGGGCGCTCGTCACCGGCATAATCCACCAGGTCGTCCAGAGGAATGTCCGGGCCGAGATATTCCACACGGAAGCCATCGGCGCGCAACAAAACCGCCAGCATCAGGCTGCCGATCTCATGCTGTTCGTCCGGGCCGCAGCCGATCAACACATGCGCGGCGGAGCGCCGAATGGGGTAAGCCTGCAGCAGGGTCAACAGTTTGCCGCGCAGGTAGGCGCTGGAAAAATGCTCGGTGGCAACCGAAAGCTCGCCGCGGAACCATCCTTCGCCAATCTTCACCAGCGTAGGCACAATCACCCTTTCAAACAGCGTCATCAGGTCAAAAGCGGTGTGCATTTCCAGAAATACCTGCCCCGCGCCAGCCTCATCCCGTCGAATGAGCGCCTGATACAACTGCGCGGCGTATTCGTCCGGTGTCAGCCGGCTCTCCTGCAGATGCTGGGCGGGGATAGACGGCACCGCCTCGGGCCAGAAACCGGTGGTGCGTAGCGAACGCAGTTCGCTCACCGCCGCACTGATCGAGACCTCCTGGTCCACCCGGCTTTTCAACCAGCGCAAAATGGCCACATCGCGGTCCGAATACAGCCGGTAGCGATTATCCGAGCGGTGCGGCGAAAGCACTTCGTGGCGGCGCTCCCAGGCACGCAACGTCACCGGACGGATACCGGTCTGCCCGCTAACCGCTTTGATCGTGTATTTCGGTTCGTCGGAGTACTCTTCAATCGTCGCCATAGGTTCACCTCGCAGAGTGTACTTTATACAAAATCATTATACAATCCGCACAAACCTTTTACAAGGCTTCGACATTAGAGTTTCGTGAGAAACCCCTTTCACCGGGAATCTCTTAAAAAGCCATCCCCCGGTCAAGGGAGATGGTCTGCATTTAACGCACGTCGCGGGTTGCGTCGGCGAGCGCATCCAGCGCGCGCCGCACCAGGGTCAAATCGGCCTGGGTGCCCATGTGCCCCAACCGGAAGACCTTGCCGGCCAGCGGACCGTAACTGCCCCCGGCAGCCAGCCCACGCGCGCGCAGGCGCGCATCCAGTTCGGGCCATCCCAACGCCTCGGGCACTTTAATCGCCGTCACCGTGGGGGACGAGACCGCTCCCTCCGCCGGGAACAGCGTCAGGCCCAAGGCCTGCACCCCTTCGCGCACGGCACGAGCCGCCGCCTCGTGGCGGGAAAAACTGGCCTCCAACCCTTCTTCCAGCAGCAAATCGACGCCGGCTTTCAGCGCCGCCATGCCGTGCCAGTAGGGCGTATACGGGAAGTAGAAATCGCGCTGGGCATGGCGGAAGGGCTTGAGCGCGTCATAGCCCGGGTAATCCACGCGTTCGATGATCTCCCAGGCGGCCGGGCTGACGCTGACAAAACACATGCCCGGCGGCGCCGACAGCGCCTTTTGTGATCCGCCCAGCCCCAGGTCAATGTGCCAGTCATCCACCCGCACCGGCGCGCCGCCGACGCTGGCCACAGCGTCCACGTAAAACAGGGGCACGCCGTACTTTTCCTTCAACTTGCCCAGACCTTCCAGCGGGTTGAGCGTGCCCGAGGGCGTTTCGCAATGCACCGCGGTGATCATCTTCGGCCGGAAATCGCGGATGGCCTGCTCAATTTCCGTCAGGTCGCCGATGGTCTGGTCATAGGGCAGCGCCACAGTGCGCACCTGCGCGCCAATCGCGCGCGCCATATCGCCAATGCCGTAACCAAACACGCCGGTGCCTACCGCCAGCACGCGGTCGCCGCGCACCAGGGTGCTCTTCAGCGCCGACCACAACGCCAGCATGCCCTCGCCAGACAGGATCGCCACGGAATGACGCGTGCCCATCCATTGCTGCAAACCGGCTTCCGTCGCATTGTACAAGTCCAGGAACTCGTGCTCCAAATCGCCCGATCCAAAATCGGTCAGATACGCGCGTCTTACGCGCTCCGGCACCGACACCGGGCCGGGAATCATGGGAATGGGGTACGTAATCATCGGGTCACCTCGTGTCAAACGTTGATTGCCAATCTATTGTAACGCATGCCCGGTCGAATGTCGCCCATGCGTTGCGGCAAGCCCGGCAGCCACGCTCGCATGCCTACCCAAAAGGATAGGGGAAAACGCCCCGCTCTTCCGGTACACAAAAGACCGCTTGCAGGTACGATAACAGGGGGAAGCGCTCCGTCGGGTCGGGCGGCGCCAGCATCCATTGGGAGGCGTTTTGTGAATTTATCTCTTTTTGGTCTATTAATGTTTTGGGTCGCGTTATCGGTTCTGGTGGCCGGGCCGGCGCAAACCACCGCGCTGCGCGTGCTTAACCGCCAACACCCGGATGAAGGGATCCGTCACCCGTACACCGCGCGGGATGCATTCGTCTTCGTGTCGGTTTACCTGGCGATCGGCGCGGTCGCGGCGGCAATCGGCATTCTCTGCATCCCGGTCACCGGCCTGCACTCGCCTGTGTTTGAGAGCATGGCCGCCTTCAAGCCGTTCTGGCAGGGCTTGAATGCGCTGCTGGTTCCGGCGTTGCTGGCCGGGGCAGTCGCCAGCCTGCCGGCGCAGGCCGCCACGTTCATCCTGCTGCGCGCCAACCCGGAAAACGGCGCGCGCATGCTTTCCAGCCACTACCGGCTGACTTTTGCCGGTAGAATCTTCACCGGCGGAATCTTTGAAGAGATTGTTTTTCGCTTCGGCGTGGTGCAGTTGGCCGCCTGGGTCGCCATTCGCCTGGGCGTACCTGCGGTGCAAGCCGCCTGGGCTGGTGTGGTCGTCAGCGGGTTGGTGGCCGCCGTGGCAGACAGCGCGGCGCACCGCTTCATCGGTTTACCCCTGCCGCGCCCGATGATTGGGTGGGTGATCGCGCGCCAGGTGCTGCTGGCGTTCTCCGCCGGCGCGCTCTTCATCACCTATGGTCTGTTCGCCGCGATGGTGGCTCACATCGCTTTTCTGCTGGTGCAGCAATGCGTCGAAACCCTGCTGCGCTGGACGCAAACCGGCCGGGCCTGATCTTGCAAGCCGGCGTTCATTTGATACAATAAAGATGCTCCGCCCAAACCGGGCCGCAGAGAAGGTGAGTATGGACACGCTGAAATCCCTTTTTTATCAAGGCAAAACCGATCTGGAACGGGAACATAACGGGTATCGCCGCATCTTTGCTCTAGGCTGGGGCGCGCTGCTCGGTTTCCTGTATGCGCTCATGTCCCAGGTCATCAATCCACTGATCCTGCCCGGCATCCCTTACTATCAACCGCCGTTTGGACCGCTGCCGAACATATTAATGGGACTTGTGCTTGGCGCGCTGATCGGCCTGGTGGCCGGCTGGCCGCTGCGTGACATCAACGGCGCGCTCCTGGGCGGCGCGCTGGCTGCCGTGGCCGTGGCCGGCGTTACCCTGCTCACCACCCAAATGGGCGGTCAGGCGTTCCTCTCCCAAACCGCCTCGCTCTTTCTGCTCTCTCTGCCCGTGATCATCGCCTCGGTTCCGGCCGTTGGGTTGTTCCGCTGGGTCATCAGTCGTCAGGAAGATTACCGCAAGCAGCCCCTCCTCAGCCCGGTACGCTTCGGATCGCTGCTGCTCACTCTGGCGCTGGCCATTGGCATGGGCAGCACCCTGTTGTATGCCCCCGAAGGCCGCACCGTGCTGACCCGCATGCACGCCATGCTCTCCAGCACGCGCACCGCCAACGACAGCACCGCCCTGCCCGCCGCCCTGCAGCCCGCCGAAGTGTCCGATTTTCTCGCTCACCATCAGGCCAATTACTCGCTAGAATGGGTGTATCAGGATCTCGACAGTTACAACGTACCGCGCCCGGATTACAAACGGGACGAGCACACCATCGGAATCGCCCGCTATGACGACGGTTGGGTGCTGGTCTGCCTGTACCCCACCCCCGAAGACGAACCCATCTGCCGCGGATTTTAGCCTGTGACGTTAAATTCAAAAAGCTCCCTGGCGGGAGCTTTTTGATTTACCGATAAACAACCTGTAATGGAATTGAAACAGCGCCGCTACCGTTAATCCGCATCAATGCGCGCTGCCGATGCTGGCCTGAACCCAAACCTCCGCCTGAGGCTGAACGGGATCGTTCGTTTCGATCACCAGACTGCGACGCACGGTCACCGCATCCAATCCCCGCGCCTGGGCCTCAAAACGCACCCGCACGCGGCTGGCTTCGCCGGGCGGGATGACCCCGCCGCTGATCTCCGCCGTCAGGCAGGCGCAAGTGGAATACGCGCGCGCAATGACCAGTGCCTGCCCGCCCCGGTTGTGCAGATACACATCCTGCTCCAGCACCTGTCCGGGGGCTACCTCGCCAAAGTCGACCGCGCTGACCGGCACAACCAACTCAGCAGGCTGCCCGTTCACCGGCTGGTGCACATCGATGCCGATCGCTTCCAGCCCCACGTGCATCGGGTGATCGGTCGATATTCTCGTCATGGCGAGCGGTATCGGCCAGGCGGTCCATGCCAGGGCGATGGCACCCATCAGTGTCAGCAGCAGCGCTGCCGTTGTGACGCCGCTCATCCAGTGCAGCCTGCGGGTGGGTCCTTTCACATTCATGCCGCAATCATACCGGGTTCGGCACGTCACGAAAACCGCATTCCGCACACGCTCTCATGGGCTTTTCAGCCTATTGATTTCAATCGGGGGAATCCATCTTTGCCAGATTTGTTGACAAAAAGTATAATCAAAATATGCAATATTCTCCCGAACCCCCTCGTATTCGCGTATTGCTGGCCGACGACCACGCCGTGGTGCGCGCTGGAATCCGTCAATTCCTGGAGCACGATGGCTCTATTCAAGTCATTGCCGAGGCCGGCGACGGCCGTGAGGCCTGCCGCCAGATTGAACACCTGAAGCCGGATGTCGCCGTGCTGGATATTCAAATGCCCGGCATGACCGGTATTGAGGTCACCCGCTGGGTGCGCACGCAAAAATTACCGGTCGGCGTTCTGGTGCTCACCGCCTATGATGACGAACCCTACGTCCAGGCTGTGCTGCGCGCCGGAGCCAACGGCTACGTGCTCAAAACCGCCGCCCCGGCCGAGATCATCCAGGCCGTTCAAGATGTCGACCAGGGCAAAAATGTGCTGGATGCCGCCCTGGCCGCGCGCCTGTACTCGCGCCTGGCCGGACAGGAAGCCCCCACTCCGGGGGAAGAGCTAACCGATCGCGAGCTGGAGGTGCTCACCCTGGTCGGCAAGGGTTTCACCAACAAAGCCATCGGCGTGCAGCTCACCATCAGCGACCGCACGGTGCAGAACCACCTGGCCCACATCTTCGGCAAATTGCAGGCCGCATCCCGCACCGAAGCCGTCATGCGCGCCGTGTCACTGGGTCTGCTGCCGCCCGACCTGGCCGCCCCGTCGCAGGAATAACCCGTGCCGCCATCCCCCGAACGAGGCCTTCCGCTTCCCGGTTTGCGCTGGCGCGGCCTGACGCTGCGCATGTTCCTCTTCATCTTTTTGCCGCTCACCATCATCCTGTTGGGGGTGGTGCTCACCAGCCAGACGCTGCATCACGACGCCATGCGCGCCCTGGTGGGCGACCGCGACTTGCGCGCGGTGCGTGCCTCGGCCAACTCGCTGCAATTGCTCATCCAGCAGCGCGCCGATCGCCTGGCCGAGCTGGCCGCCGGACTTGAAGATTCCCCATCCCCCGATGCGCTCGATGCCCTGTTCACCGCCGATGCCAGTCTCTTCGACGGCGGGTGGATTCTGGTGTCACCCCGCGGCGACGTGCTGGACAACAGCGCAGCGCTCCCGATGCCTGCCGCGCAGATTT
>DAOUGY010000113.1:0-7941 GCA_034428975.1 Anaerolineaceae bacterium
AGCCGCGTGATGCGCTTCTCCACCATCATCCGACGCTTCTCGTCATCCAGCGCGTCGATACGCGATTCTCCACGCAGAATCTGGAGCACATTGCTGTCGTCAAACACCGGGCGTCCTTTGCCCGGCAAACCCAATCCTGCGCCACTGATCACCACCGAGCCGCTGATGCCGTTGCGCGCGCCCACTACCTCGGCTGCCCGCGGCGCAATCTGCTGCGGTTCAGCCACTGGGGTGGGTTGGGCAACATCGCTTCGGATATCCACCGGTACGCTTGCCTTTCCCGACTTCGTGCCAATACCGGCGGCGAACAATCCGCACAATGCCTCGTTCAGGCTGACCACCGCCCCCTTTCGCGGGTGATTGGTGGCCAAAATCGTCACATCATGGTGCTCTTTCAGAATATCGGTTGCCAGCGCGTTCAATACGCGCTTCGGTCCAACTTCCACAAATACGCGTGCCCCTTGCGCATACAGCGTCTCCACACCACGAATAAACTGTACCGGTGAGGCCACTTGCTGCCCCAGCAGGTCGATTATGGCGTCCGGCTCGCTCGGGTACAACCCGCCGGTCACATTGGCCACCACCGGCAGCCGCGGCGCCTTCACCTGCATCCGGCGAATTACCTGTTTGAGCGGCTCGCTGGCCGGCCCGACGATTTTGGTATGGAAGGCATGCGAGACAGGAATCTTTACCGCCTGGAAACCGGCTGTCTGAAAAGCTGCCAGCGCCGCATCCACCGCGGCGGTTTCACCGCCAATCACCGACTGCAGCGGGCTGTTGATATTGGCCAGCACCACATAACCGGGAATGGTCTTCAGAATGCGCTCCACCTCGGCCAACGGGGCAGAAACCGCGGCCATGCAGCCGTTGTCGCTCATCGACACGCGCGTCATCTCCCGTCCGCGCGCGCTCACCACTTCCAGTGCCTCGGCAAAGGTCAGCACCCCGGCTGCCACCAGCGCGGCGTATTCACCCAGGCTGTGCCCAATAACCATGTCCGGTTGGATGCCAAATCGCGCCAGAACGCGCAACAGCGCCACATTGGCGGTCAGCACGGCCGGTTGAGTGATCGCGGTATTCTTCAGATCGGCTTCAGCCCTCTTTAACGATTCTTCATCGCCATCCACATAGATGTAATCGGTCAGCGCACGGCCCAAGATTGGTTTCATCACCGCGTCGGCTTCTTTCACCGTGTCAGCCGCTTCCGGTTCAACATCCACCAGGTCTTTCACCATATTGACATATTGCGATCCCTGACCGGGGAACAAAAACGCCAGTTTGCCCGGTTTACCGCTGCCGCGGAACACGCCCTGAGCGGTCATCGCCTGCCACCCCGCCGGGGTTTCATTGTCCAATGCCTTCAAGGCCTTTTCCGCGCGCTTTGCCAGTTCTTCCGCCGACGAGTAATCGATCGCCAGCCGTTCGGCTTGCGCCAGTTCGTTTTGGCCGGGCATGCGGCTCTCAGGCATATTTCCGGCCTGCGCCTGTTGCAGCGACTGATTCAAGTGCGTCTTCAGCGTTGCGCTGTTTTCAGCCCCCAGGAACAACACACCGCGATACGGCTTGCGCTCGTCTACCACCTCGACGGCGGTCGCTTTCTCCAGGCTCACTCCCGAAAAAGGTCGGGCCTCTGGTTTACCCAGACCGGGCACATATTCTTCCATCACAACATGGAAGTTCGTCCCGCCAAATCCGAACGAGCTGATCCCCGCCCGGCGCACATCCCCGTCGCGCGCTTCCCATGGGCGCAGGGTCGTATTCACCATAAACGGCAGTTGCGAAAAATCCAAGGCCGGGTTGGGCTTATGGAAGTTGATCGAAGGCGGCAGTACCTTGTCGTGCAGCGCCATCACCACTTTTAACATCGCCGCCGCGCCGGCCGCGCTCTTCAAATGACCAATATTGGATTTGACCGATCCGAGCGCTACCACACCGGTTTTCAATCCAAGCCCGCCAAAGATCGCGTTCAGGCTGTTTACTTCCACCACATCACCAACCTTGGTGGAGGTGCCGTGCCCTTCAATCAGGCCCACGCTCCCCGGATGAATGCCCGCGTCTTTCCACGCGCGTTCAATCGCGCGCTGCTGTCCGATCGGATTCGGGGCGGTGATGCCCTTGCCCTTTCCATCCGAGCTGCTGCCAATTCCGCGCACCACCGCATAAATGCGATCACCGTCCCGCTCGGCATCTTCCAGGCGTTTCAGCAGGAACATCGCCGCGCCTTCGCCCATCACAAAGCCGTTCGCCCCTTCGGCATACGGCCGCGAGCCGTCCGGTGACAGTGCGCCGATCTTGCTGAATTTGACAAACGAATCCGCGCCCATGTTGCGGTCCACGCCGCCGGTCAACACGGCGTCATACTTGTATGATGCCAGGCCATCCACCGCGCTCTGCAATGCTGCCAGCGAAGAGGCGCACGCTGCATCCGTGACAAAGTTCGGTCCGCCCAGGTTGAACACATTCGCCACACGGCCCGCAATGATGTTGGACAATTCGCCCGGCATGGTGTCTTCCGTGATCGCAGGAATGCGTTGGTGCATACCGCTGCGCACTCCGCCCAGCAGCGCTTGCTGCACCTCCGCCGGCAGATTCTGAAATTCCGGCACACCGGCCAGCGCGCTCAAAAATTCCGGCAGGTGAATGCGCAGGTTGGACCGGTAATGGTACTCGCCGGCCATGGCATTCCCCAGGATCACGGCTACCCGCTCCGGATTCAAACTGCGCTGCGGGTATCCGTAATCGCTCAATGCCTGGTACGCCGCGGCAATTGCCCATTTCTGGGCATCGTCCATCACCGCCAGCACGCGCGGCGGTATGGCTATACCCATTTGGAATGGATCAAAGCGGAAATCATTCACCCAGGCGCCGATTTTGGAATAGGTTTTATCCACGGCACTGGGGTCGCTGTCAAAATAAAAAGCCGGGTTCCAGCGCGATGGCGGCACGTCTCGAATGGAGTATCGCCCCTCGCGGATGTTCGTCCAGAACGTTGCAGCATCCGGTGCATCGGGCAGCACCGCCCCCAGTCCAACCACGGCAATGGCTTTTGGTTCGTTCATCATTAGCTCCTTCGTTCTACTGGGCGCTTACGCGCACCAGTTGCGCGCCTTTATCCACCTGGGCGCGGGCATTCACGCCCACCGCGGCCACCTTGCCGGCGACCGGGCTGCGCAACTGCATCTGCATCTTCATCGATTCCAGAACAACCAGTGTCTGGCCTTTTTCCACCACATCGCCTTCCTTCACCAACACTTCCACCACCAAACCCGGCATCGGTGCGGTCAGCGTATTGCTCTCCGTGCGACTCGCTTCACTGCGGTTGGCGCGGTGCGGTGGTTGTACCCGCGCAACAATCCGCCGTCCGCCCACCAGCATTTCAAAGGTGTCCTCATTCTGCGCGCTCATGTACACTTCCACCGCCTGACTGCCGCGTCGAAGCAGGTGCAGGCCGTCCTTGTTCAGCGGCAGCAAATCCACCGGCACATTCACGCCGTCAATGGTCACCCGTCCCCCGTTGATGCTCACGCGATATTCGCGGCTGCCAATACTTACGCAATAAAATGACATGATTTCTTCCTCCTCACGATCCGCGCATCTGTTCGCGCCAGGCGGTAGTTAACCAACCCGATTCGCGCGGGGCGCTGACACGTTCTGCCTGATTTTGTTGCTGCTGGGCATAAATCGCCGCGGCGATCGCCAGTTCACGTTCCATCTCCAGGTCATCCACCACCGCGGTCGGCTGAAAGCTCTCCAAATAGGTGGTTGTGACGCTGCCGGCGATAAACTGCGCGCTGTTAATCACTTGCAGCAGAAATTCCAGATCGGTGGCCACGCCGCCCAACTGGTATTCATTCAACGCCCGGCGCATCCGCTGGATGGCGGTCGTGCGGTTCTCACCCCAGGTGATCACTTTGGCTATCAGCGAGTCATATTCCACGCCGATCTCCATCCCCTGGTACACCGCGCTGTCGATGCGCACCCCCAGCCCGCCTGACTCCTTAAGATACGAAATTGTACCTGTCGAGGGGATGAACCCCGCCGCGCTATCTTCCGCCAGCACGCGCGCCTCAATCGCCGAGCCACGCATTTCCACCTGATGTGGTTTCAAGCGCAGCGGCTCCCCCATGGCGATCAGCAGTTGCTCGCGCACCAGATCCAATCCGGTGACCATTTCCGTCACCGGATGCTCTACCTGAATGCGCGGATTGACCTCGATGAAAAAGAATTGCCCATGTCCGTCCAGCAAAAACTCCACTGTGCCCAGCCCGCGGTAATTCAATTGCTTGCCCAGGCGCAGCGCCGCTTCATACAACTTCTTCCGCATATCCGCGCGCAGATCCGGGGCCGGTGCTTCTTCGATCAGTTTTTGCCGCCGCCGCTGAATGGAGCACTCACGCTCGCCCAGGCACAACACATTGCCGGCGCCGTCGCCGATGATCTGCACTTCCACGTGGCGCGCCTGCTGAACCATCGATTCAAGGTACACGCTGTCGTCGCCAAACGCCGCCAACGCTTCTTGCCGCGCGGCGCGGATCACATCCGGCAATTCCTCGCGTGAAACCGCCAGGCGAATGCCGCGCCCGCCGCCGCCCGCCGTGGCCTTCACCAGCAGCGGAAACGGTAAATGCTCTGCCATTTCAATCGGGCCTTCTTGCGGCAGCGGGTTGTCACTGCCCGGCAATACCGGCAGTCCGGCATCTTTGGCAGTCTTGCGCGCCGCCAGTTTATCGCCCATCAAGGCAATCGTTTCGGCGCGCGGGCCGGCAAATTTCAAGCCGGCGTCCTCTACGGCCTGCGCAAATTCCGGATTTTCCGCCAGAAAACCATATCCCGGGTGCACAATCGTCGCCCCGGTCTGGCGTGCAGTCCGAATGATCACATCAATATCCATATACGCGCCTTTACCACCGATGGCGACCGCCTCATCGGCCATGCGCGCATGCAAGGCGCGTTCGTCGACGTCGGTGTATACCGCCACACTCGGCAGGCCCATTTCCCGGCAGGTGCGCAGGATGCGTAAAGCAATTTCGCCGCGATTGGCGACCAGAATCTTTTCCATGGGTCCCTTTCGCTACAGCGGAATGTTGCCGTGCTTGCGCGCGGGCACCGATTGGCGTTTTTGGCGCAGGGCTTCCAGCCCGCGAATCAGGCTGACGCGAGTTTCGGCCGGTTCAATCACATCGTCCAGAAACCCCATCCCGGCCGCCACAAACGGCGAAGCCAGTTCATCACGGTACTGCCGCACCAGCTCGTCCTTGCGCCCGGCAGGGTCCTCGGCGGCGTCCATCTCTTTGCGGAAAACGATGTTCACCGCGCCTTCCGGGCCCATCACGGCCACTTCGGCGTTGGGCCACGCCAGGTTCAAATCACCGTGCAAATGTTTGGAGCTCATCACGATGTATGCTCCACCGTAAGCCTTGCGCAAAATCACGGTTACCTTCGGTACGCTCGCTTCGGCATACGCGTAGATCATCTTGGCCCCGTGCCGGATCACGCCGCCGTATTCCTGGTCCGTTCCCGGCAAGAATCCGGGAGTGTCCACCAGCGTGACCAGCGGAAAATGGAAGGCATCGCAGAAGCGGATGAACCGCGCGCCCTTATCCGATGCGTTGATATCCAGCACGCCGGCCAGGTAGTTGGCCTGATTGGCCACCACCCCCACCGGTTTTCCGTCCATACGTGCAAAACCCACCACCAGGTTGGGCGCATAATCCGGCTGCACCTCCAAAAACTCTCCGTCATCCACAATCGTTTCAATCACCGGGCGAATATCATACGGCTGCTGAGCATCGGCCGGCACCAGTTCATCCAATTGCGGTGTCTGGCGGTCCGGCAGATCGTTGGGCGAGACCTCCGGAGGTTGCGCCAGGTTATTGCCCGGCAGAAAAGATAACAACCAGCGCAATTGCGAAAAGACCGCTTCTTCCGAATCGGCCGAAAAATGCGCCACGCCGCTGCGGCTGCGGTGCACTTCCGCTCCGCCCAAATTTTCCGCGCTCACGTCCTCATGCGTCACGGCCCGAACCACCTCCGGCCCGGTGATAAACATGTGCGCATTCCGTTGGGTCATGAACACAAAATCGGTGATCGCCGGCGAATAAACCGCACCACCGGCGCACGGTCCGAGGATGACCGAGATCTGCGGGATCACGCCTGAGCTTTGCACATTCTCAAAAAAGATTTCACCATACCCGGCCAGGGCAGCCACGCCTTCTTGAATGCGCGCGCCGCCGGAATCGTTCAGGCCAATCACCGGCGCACCATTTTGCCGCGCCGCTGCAATCAGCCGTGCAATCTTTCGACCGTGGGCTTCACCCACCGAACCGCCCATCACGGTGAAATCCTGGGCGAACACATACACAATCCGCCCATCGATCCGTCCCCATCCGGTCACCACACCGTCGCCGGCCGGGTGCGATTTTTCCATCCCCAGGCCGCTGGCGCGGTGAGTCACATGCATGCCGGTCTCTACAAACGAACCGGCGTCCAACAGCATCTCAATCCGCTCCCGTGCGGTCTGTTTGCCTTTGGCGTGCTGCGCGTCAATCCGCGTCTGTCCTCCGCCCAACCGGGCGTCATTGCGCAATTGTCTCAATTTTGGATAGGTCCGAATCATATGTGTCCTATGTGGTCCTGGTTATGGACAGCCTGAATCGACGCCTGCAGAGCAGGCGTTGTCAGGCCACCTTCGCTGAAAACGCTTGTTGAGGAATTATGCCGGTCGGGTTGACGCCCGGCCTGTCAAACGCACCACTAAAGCAACAATAATCCAACCAGAATATCTCCTATCTGGCCTTGCATAGTCATAACAACACCGGCTTTTCCGGTGAGTTACGCGGCATCCCGCAGATTGTGACAATATTTCACCGAGTTTTCCGTTTTGGAAAGTGCACATTGGGCTCACCGGTCATTCCAATTTGTTGTCATCGATCCTTTAAATTAAGAATTGGGGGCGGACAAACCTTAGAACTCTTCTCGTACAAATCGGATTTAAGCGGTAGAATAATCACTATTGCCTTACAAGGAGCCCTACACATCGCGATGTTTACAGAACGTCTTCTAGCCACTTCAATGCAGATTGCCAGCGAATATTTGCTGAATCTAAAACCTGCTGAATTTAAATCGCTGCCCACCCCCTCAAACCCTGCCGGCACCATGCTGTATATTCATGTGCCGTTTTGCGAGACCCTCTGCACCTACTGCTCATTTAACCGTTTCGTCTTCCGTGAGAATCTGGCGCGCGAGTACTTTAAAGCCCTGCGCAAGGAAATGAGCTGGGCAGCCCGCCAGGGTCTGCGATTTGAATCGATGTACGTTGGCGGCGGTACCCCCACTATTTTGCTCGATGAGCTGGTTCAAACCATCCAACTGGCCCGCGATGAACTGGGGGTCAGGGACGTCTCCTGCCGCGCAGGCGCGGCGCATCGCCGAGCGCGGCGAGCAGCGCCTGGCGCGCCTGCGCGAGGCGGCCGCAAGCCGCATTCGCCAGCAGACTGAAGAAGTCGAAGCCGAAATCGCCCGCCTTGCCGCCGCCGCCATCGACAGCCCCGCCGACGAGGCCGCGATAGCCGCCGCGGTGGCGGCTGTCGCGGCGGAACTGGGCGGGGCGCAGACAACAGTTGCGAATCATCCCCATCCACAGCCGCGGCAAGGCGGGCGGCGAGCGGACCCATGACGGGCATCGACTACGCCCAGGCGCGGCTGCAGGCGCGTTACGGCCAGCGTCCGGACGAGGCCGCCTGGCATCGGCTGGCTTCGCTGCGCGGATTCTCCGCGGCGCTGGCGTATGGCCGCGAATCGGCTTTCCGCGGCTGGCTCGAGGGCTGCGCCGAGGCCGGCGGCGCGCATGCGCTGGAAAGCGGCCTGCGCCGCCGCTGGCGGGCGCTGGTGGCGGAGGTGGCGCGCTGGATGCCAGAGGCATGGCAGCCGGCGGTCGGCTGG
>DAOUGY010000114.1:0-4168 GCA_034428975.1 Anaerolineaceae bacterium
TGCCATGTGGCAGACGCCCAATCACAACGGCTCGGTCACCGAGATCGAGTTGAGCGTGGTGGACGGCGAGCCGGTCGGGCGCCTGGTGCGCTGGGCCGATTCGTCACACCTGCACGGCGAAGCGGCGCAGTTCGTCCATCCCCTGCCCGAACCGGGCGAGTTTGAATAAAAAATGATCAAGACTTCCGCTGTGATCACCTGTCCGGCCTGCGGCTTTGCTCAAAGGGTTGAAATGCCGGTGGATACCTGAGTGCAGGCGTATGCGTGTCCCCGGTGCGGGACCGTCAGCCGCAAGAAGCCCGGCGATTGCTGCGTGTTTTGCTCCTATGCCGATACGCCCTGCCCGCAGATGCAGGGGGAAGCGAAATAATCACACCCCTGAATTGAAGAAACGGTCAATGATTCGGACCGCTTGACCAACCCCATCTTCAGCACGGATTTTCTCTCCAATACGACCAGTTTGCTCGTGCATAGCCGGTTCGGTGACCGCGCGCCGGATCGCATCCGCCAGGCGCTCGGCAGTGAGGCGTGGACGCGGGATGGGGTCCGGCCCAAGCCCAAGAACTTTGATGCGCTGAGCCCACATCATTTGATCGCTCCCTGCCACAGGAATGAGCACGGAAGGGACACCCGCGCGCAGCCCGGCCGCTGTGGTGCCCGCTCCGCCATGATGGACAACTGCCGCCATGCGTGGAAACAGCCAGTCATGGGGAACTTCTTCCAGGAAAAACACATCCCGAACATCCGCAATCTGCGCCATGCCCTGGCCGAGCACACCGGCGCCGGTGAACAGCACTCCTCTCTGGTGCGACAGATTCAGCGCTTCGCAAACCAGAGAAGCCAGCCGGGCTGGTTCCTTGCCGGGCATGCTGCCAAAACCAATATACACAGGCGGAACACCCTCTTCCAGGAAGGCGCGCAAAGCAGGCGGGGGCTCGTATTGCGGAGTGTCGAGAAACCAGTAACCCGTGACGTGAATATTCGCCGGCCAGTCGGGCGGTCGTTGTAAAACCAATTCGCTGAAGCCTGCCAGCGAGAATGCCGCCTGCTGCCGCGGTCTGTCTGCATTGCCCCAAAGGGGAATGGGTGGCATTTCCAGGACACGACGGCTCTTATTAACCAGCGAGTGAATACCCGCCCACGATAGGTCTCCAACCAGCCGATACGTGAACCTGTTCCATGCACCGCTCAAGCCCTTGCCGCTGCCCGCGCTGGACATCCTTGGCCACAATACAGTTGGGAAAAAACGCGTCGGGGCCACCGGAAACACCGATGAATTGATATATGGAATGGCAAGCATCTCGGCAATGGATGAAGCCAACCAGTCACTCGCCGGGCCTCCAATCAGAGCATCCGATCCCGAGGCGGCCTCCCAGAAGTCACGAGCCATTTGCTCATACATCACTTGAAAAACTTTGATAATTTCCGGGAGAAAGCGAAAGGCCATAGCGCCAGAATCGAACAACTCCGGCTGGCCGCGCTGCGCCAGGATGGTGGGCATGTCCAAATGGATGGGGGAATAATCCAATCCGTGCCCAGTTACCAGGGATCGAAATATTTCAAAAGTGACCAGGCGGACCTGATAGCCGGCCTTTTTCAGTCCTACTCCCAGCGCAATCGCAGGTTGGATATCGCCTCGAGAGCCTGCGATGAGCAACGTGATGAGCACGGATCACCTCCCTGAATCATGGGTGATTGCATCCATTGTACTCTTTCGGCCAATCACCACAAGTCATGACGCAAACCCACCGATACGGTTGGATCGTTTGAATAGATCCCCGCATAAAACAAAAACTCCCCAGCCGGTTGACGGTTGGGGAGTAAAACGCGTTGGCGCGCCGCATCAGGCCGGGCTGGCCGATGAACGGGCCTTGCCCGCGAAAACATCCACCAGCGAGCGCGTGTAGGTTTTGCGCAGCAGCATGGCAATGGCCAACCCCAACGCCGGGGTGGTGACCGACTCAATGCCCAGCGGCGCCAGGGCCACGCAGAACAACGCAGCCATCAGCAGCCCCATGCGCACCAGCTTGCCGCGCCCCAGTAGAATGGCAGCCGCCACCGAAATCTCAACCATTATCAGCGCAATAACCAGCGGAACGGTCGCCGAAGCCACCACCACCGTGAAGAACCAGCGGTAGACCGGCAGCAGCGCGGCGGCGCCGGCTTGCGGGTAGAGCGACGGGTCGGTCAGCAGCATGGACAGGTTGACGCCCAGCGCCATGGCCAGGAAGAAGAAACCGACGAAGTAGCGCGTGGCGAACGGCTTGAGCAGCGCGCCCAGAAGCACCAGCAGCGAGAAGATCAGGAAGACATATTGCGGGGCCATGAAGGTGTCCTTTGGTTACGATTTTGTCATCCAACGGGTGAGGAAGCCGGTGAAAATTCCGGCAAGAATGGCGAGATCGAGCAGCACGCCCACCGGAAGCCACGGGTGCCAGTACAGCGCCAGCAGCAGGATCGACACGACCGAACCCGCCGCGGCCGGGATTTGCCACAGGGCGGCTTGCGCGGGGACGATCAACAGCGCCAGCCCGGCCAGCGAGAAGGCGACGGTGGCCATCAGCCACAGCACCCAGCCGGCGGTGCGCACCAGCGGTTCGGACAGCCCCAGCCGGCTGACCGGCCAGGCCGGGTCGACGGCGTTGCGCCACCAGGAGGGGAAGAACGGCGTGCGCAGCGCGTTGGGTTGCGGCGGCGGCACCTGGGCCAGGCTCATGTGAATCCAGCCGTGGGCGATGAAAAAGACGACCAGAATAATGCGGACAGTGGTGGGGTTCATGTTTGCTCCTGAAATCATGCGGCAATCGAATTCTGGTCTCATTGTAAGTCGCCGCCGCGCTCCGTCTATCCGCCGTTTGGATAGGTCGGTTTACCCCCCGGGGGAGGATTTGGTTGCTACCGGCCCCACCCCGGCCCTCCCCGGTTTCGGTGGAACTGGGGAGGGTGGCCGCAGACCGGGTAGAACCGTCATTTCCAATGCTTTAATGAGTCAAATCAACTCCACCCTCTGATGCAATGACAGCGAATGAAGACTCGCCGCAGCACACCGGAAACCATGCACCGCGCCGGTGAATTGCGCAAGAATCGGACGCCCGCTGAAACGCGCCGCCCAAGAGAACAGCGAGGGTTCTTAATCCCTGTCTGCAGGGTTAAAATCACCCGCCCGCCGAGTGTTTCGGCGGGCGGGTCGCTTTTATATATCCAATTCTTCTTACGCCCCGGCGGCCTGCAGCGCGGCACTCACGATGGTGGTGGCTTCGCTCTGGATGCGCCGCAGGTGATCTTCGCCCTTAAAGCTCTCCGCATAAATCTTGTAGACGTTCTCGGTGCCCGATGGGCGTGCGGCAAACCAACCGCCCGCACTGACCACCTTCAACCCGCCAATGGCGGCGTTGTTGCACGGCGCGTGGGTCAGTTTGGCGGTAATGGCGTCGCCGGCCAGTTCCTGCGCGGCGACCATGGCAGGCGAAAGCTTGCCCAACACCGCCTTTTCGGCCGGGCTGGCAGGCGCGTCCACGCGCGCATACCACGAGCGCCCGAAGCGCTCTTCCAGCTCTTTGTAATGCAGGGCCGGGTCGCGCCCGGTGCGCGCCAGAATCTCCATCGCCAGCAGGTCGAGGATGAAACCGTCCTTGTCGGTCGACCAGGTGCCGCCGTTATGGCGCAGGAAGGACGCCCCGGCGCTCTCCTCGCCGCCAAAACCCAGCGTGCCATCCAGCAGGCCGTCCACAAACCACTTAAAGCCCACCGGCACCTCGCACAGCGTGCGCCCCAGGTGCGCCGCCACGCGGTCGATGATCGAGCTGGAGACCAGCGTTTTGCCGATGGCCACATTCGCGCCCCACTGCGGGCGGTTTTGGAACAGGTACCAGATGGCGGTGGCCAGGTAGTGGTTGGGATTCATCAGCCCGTGGCTGGGGGTGACAATGCCGTGCCGATCGTAGTCTGAATCATTGCCCACGGCGATGTCAAAGCGGTCCTTCAAGCCGATCAGGCTGGCCATGGCGTAGGGCGACGAGCAGTCCATGCGGATTTTACCGTCGTGGTCCAGCGTCATGAACGAAAAGGTCGGGTCGGTACGCGGGTTGACCACCTCGATGTTCAGCCCGTAGCGTTCGGCGATCGGACCCCAGAAGGCCACCCCGGCCCCGCCCATCGGGTCCACGCC
>DAOUGY010000115.1:0-20114 GCA_034428975.1 Anaerolineaceae bacterium
TGCACCATCAGCAGCGTGCCGATCAACGTGGTCTGGCTGATGCCGATTTCGGCGCCGTAGATGGTGGCCATGGTGATGATGGTGCCGATGCCGTTGGCGTACACCCAGAAGGCCAGCATGGCCAGCGCCAGGTCGCGGTAGCGGCGGATTTCGCGGAAGGTGGTGGCCAGGCGCGCGAAAGCGGCTTTGAGCGGCTTGACGCCGACTTCGTGCTGTTCCAGGCGGCGGGGCGGCTCTTTGACGTGCAGCAGCAGCGGCAGGGTGAAGATCAACCACCAGATCGCCACCGTGACGAACGACAGGCGCGTCATCAGGGCGGTGTCGAGGCCGGGGATCAATCCGGGCAGCACCATGATCATCACCAGGTTTATGGCGAGCAGCAGGCCGCCGCCGATGTAGCCCATGGCGTAACCGCGGCTGGAGACCTGATCGATCTCATCCGGGCGGGCGACGTGCGGCAGAAGACCGTCGTAATACACCAGGGAACCGGCGAAACCGACATTGCCAAAGACGAAAATGATGGACGCCAGCAGCCAATCGCCGGATTGCGCGAAGTAGAGCATGGCCGTGGCGGTGACGCCGATCAGCATAAAGATCGTCAGGAAGCGTTTCTTGGAACCGCGAATGTCGGCATAAGCGCCCAGTACCGGGCTGATCAACGCGGCGATGAGGGCGGAGATGGAAGTGGTGAAACCCCAATAGGCGGTGGCCATATTGGGGGCCAGGCCGTCGGCGGTGGCAATGCTGGCGTAGTACACCGGCAAAACGGCAGCCATGATGGTGGTGGCAAACGCCGAATTGGCCCAGTCGTACATCGTCCATGCGCGAATGGCTCGCTTGTGCAGTGCTTCGTCCATCGGTGGATTCCTTTTGGTGAGGAGATGGGAAATCGCCGGGTGCGGCTTGGATTGATTATAGTCTTTCGTGGGGAAAACGCAAACGGAAAAATGGGGGGGGTGGCGCCGGTTGGGCTGGCCTTTTTGATCCGTGGGGCAAGGTAAGGTATAATTGTAAGGTTATTGTCGCTTCCCTATACATGTCAAAATCGCGACCGGAGACCGGCTCTGGCGCGTTCAGCAGAGGTTAGCAATGGATATTGGATCGGTTCAACACGTCGATATCGATGAACAAATGCGCACGGCCTATCTGGATTACGCCATGAGCGTGATCGTTTCGCGCGCCCTGCCGGACGCGCGCGACGGGCTGAAACCCGTGCATCGCCGCGTGCTGTTTGCCATGCATGACATGGGCATTCGCTCCAACAGCTCGTACAAGAAATCGGCTCGTATTGTGGGCGAAGTGCTGGGCAAGTATCACCCGCACGGCGACTCATCGGTCTATGATGCCATGGCACGCATGGCGCAGGATTTTTCCATGCGCTATATGCTGGTGGAGGGCCAGGGTAACTTTGGTTCGATTGACGGCGATCCCCCGGCGGCCATGCGCTACACCGAAGCGCGTCTGGCGGCGCTGGCCGATGAAATGCTGGTCGACATCGAAAAGAATACGGTGGACTTCACCGACAACTTTGACGGATCGCTGCAAGAGCCGACCGTGCTGCCTTCGCGCGTGCCCAATTTTCTGCTGAACGGCTCATCGGGTATTGCCGTGGGCATGGCCACCAACATTCCCCCGCACAATCTGCGCGACCTGAACGGCGCGATTTCTTATGTGATCGACCACTACGACACGCTGGACGATGTCACCGTGGACGAGTTGATGAAATTTGTACCCGGACCGGATTTTCCAACCGGCGGCGTGATCATTGGGCGTGAGAGCATCCGGCAGGTGTATTCCACCGGACGCGGGCGGCTGGTGGTGCGCGGCATGGCCCACATCGAGGAGATCAAAGGCGGGCGGCATGCCATCATCATCACAGAGATCCCGTATCAGGTCAACAAAACCAATCTGATCGAGCGCATCGCTGAACTGGCGCGCGAGGGCAAGATTGACGCGATTTCGGACCTGCGTGATGAATCCGACCGGCGCGGCATGAGTATCGTCATCGAACTGCGCCGCGGCTCGCAGCCCAAGCAGGTGCTCAACCAGTTGTACAAGTACACCCCGCTGCAATCGACCTTCAGCGTGCACCTGCTGGCGCTGGTCAACAACGAGCCGCGCGTGCTTTCACTCAAACGCGCGCTGCAGATTTATGTGGATCACCGCCAGGACGTCATCACGCGCCGGTCGCAATACGAACTGGATAAGGCCCGCCAGCGGGCGCACATTTTGGACGGTTTGTTGATTGCCCTGGCGCATCTGGATGATGTAATCGACACCATCCGCAATTCGCCGGACGTTGAAACCGCCCGCGAACGCCTTGTGACTCGGTTCAATTTGACCGAAGTGCAGGCGCAGGCCATCTTGGATCTGCAATTGCGCCGCCTGGCCGCGCTGGAACGCCAAAAGATCGAAGACGAGCAGCGCCAGACGATGGAACGGATTGCATATTTGGAAGATCTGCTTAGCCACCCGGCCAAGATTTTGGGCGTGATCAAAGACGACCTGAATGACCTGAGCGAGAAATACGGCGACGAGCGCCGCACGCGCATCACCGCCGAGGCGCATGAAGAATTGAAAGACGAAGACCTGGTGGCCGATGAACCGGCGCTGATCACCATCACGCAGCGCGGCTACATCAAGCGCGTTTCGCCCAATTTGTATCGCAGCCAGGGGCGCGGCGGGCGCGGAGTGATTGGTCAGACGGTGCGCGAAGAGGACGAGGTGCAAATGCTCATCCCGGCGCGTACGCTGCACACCCTGTTGTTCTTCTCGGACCGCGGCAAAGTCTATTCCGAAAAGGTCTACCAGTTGCCGGACGCGGGCCGCACCGACAAAGGCATCCCGATTGTCAACGTGCTGTCGCTGGAGCCGAACGAGCGCATCACCGCGGCTGTGGCAGTGCCCGACTTTGACGCCGCCAGCTTCTGCACGATGGCGACGGTACGCGGGCGGGTGAAGCGTGTGGCGCTGCCGGAATTTGCCAGTGTGCGCCCCTCCGGCCTGATCGCCATCGGGTTGGACAAGGGTGACGAGCTGGGTTGGGTGCGCCTGACGAGTGGCGAAGATGATATTGTGCTGGTGACGAGCGGCGGGCAGGGGCTGCGCTTTAGCGAAGACGAAATTCGCCCGATGGGCCGGCCAGCCGGCGGCGTGAACGGTATCAATATGAAGAAGGACGATCGCCTGACGAGCATGGAAGTGATTGAACCGGGTGGTTGGCTGCTGGTGGTGACTGAAAAAGGCTACGGCAAGCGCACCGATCTGGGTGAATACCCGGTGAAGAGCCGCGGCACGGGCGGCGTGATGACGATTGACCAGAAGAGCCTTGCGCGGATCGGGCGGATCGCCTCGGCGCGCGTGGTGCAGGAGGTGGACGAAGTGACAGTTATTTCGCGCGGCGGCGTGATGCTGCGTCTGAAGGTGCGCGATATCTCCACCAGCGGCCGCTCTACGCGCGGCGTGCGCCTGATGGACGTGGGCGAGTCGGATGTGGTGGCCTCGATGGCACGCCTGGTGCCGGTGGAAGCGCCCAGGAACGGCAACGGCACCTCGGACGGCAACGGCGGCGAACCCGCCAAACCTGCGGAGTAATTTCGGAACGAAATGAGAAACCGCCTGCGTTGAAGCAGGCGGTTTTTTCTTAAGAGAGAGAACTCATCAGGGTAGATAGATCCGTCCGGTGAGCAGCAAGCACAACGCGCCGACGATCAGCGTGGTGAGAAACAGCGCCAGGGAGAGCACAAAACGCTGCACGGCGGTCATGCCCAGAAACGGCTTCTTCTTCCGTTGGGGCGGGGTGGGTGGGGGCGTATCCTCGACCTGAAACGACTCGGCGGCGGCATTGCGCAAATCATCCAACATAGGCGGCCTCTACTTCTCAAGAATTTCCGGGATCGGGCCGTACGTGCACATCCCCGATCGATACGCTAAACTCATTCCCGACTTCGTTTTGCAGGCGCAGGTTGCCCGCCGCATCGATGCCTAGAACTTTTCCGCTAACCGGCGTGTCCAAGGTA
Source organism: Anaerolineaceae bacterium (assembly GCA_034428975.1). GTDB lineage: Bacteria > Chloroflexota > Anaerolineae > Anaerolineales > Anaerolineaceae > DAOUGY01. The sequence continues at coordinate 4,020 of DAOUGY010000115.1, forward strand.
TGTTCAATGCGCACCCATTCGCCGCGGAACGCCAGGTTTTCCTGCCAGGCGGCGGTGAAGCGCGGGGTGTTGAGCTGCGCGCGCCAGTTCACCAGTGATTGTAGCACGTTCGCCAGAAAATCAAAGCGATCAAGCGGGCGCCCCAGGCCATCCTGAAGGCTGGTGGCCGGGAAGAGCACCTGATCATCGGGCGGTACGGCAGAGGATGCAACATTAATGCCAATGCCAACGATGACCGCATCCAGCACGCTGCCGGTCCAGGCGGCTTCCACCAGAATACCGGCCGTTTTGCGGCGGCGGATGAGCACATCGTTGGGCCATTTCACTTCGGCGGTGAGGTTGTACTGCCGCCGCAGGGCATCCACGATGGCCAGCGCGCCCCACGGTGAAAAAACCGACGGGTTTTGCGTTTCCTGCGGGGTGGGGCGCACAATCAGGCTGAACGCCAGCGCCGACCCGGGGGGCGTGAGCCAGCGGCGGCCCAGACGGCCGCGTCCGGCGGTTTGCTCGTCGGCCAGCACCAGCGAGAAATCGGCCGCGCCCTGTGCCGCCCAGGCGAAGGCGTCGTCGTTGGTCGAGCCGGTTCGCGGCAGGTAACGCACATCGGCGGCGCCGAGGGGCGTGAGCAATTGGCGCAAGTGGTTTTCATCCATGACCAAATTTTACTCGAAAGTGCCGCGCGCAAACACCCCTGCGTACGAAAATAAAAAGGCCCCGCGGTTGAGCGGGGCCGGGGTCCTACCGATATTGGAATTAGCGAACGTTGACCTTGATGGTGCGCGGGCGAGCCTGTTCGGCTTTGGGCACGCGCAGGGTCAGCACGCCGTCCTTCATCGAAGCATCAGCCTTTTCCACGTCGGGCAGTTCGGGCAGGCGGAAGGTGCGGCTGAAGCGTCCGGTCGGGCGTTCGCGCAGCAGATAGGTAGCGTTTTCATCCTGCTCAATCTTGATCTCGCCGGCGATGGTCAACTGATCGTCTTCGACCTTGATCTCAAGGTCCTCGGCGGCGACGCCGGGCAGGAAGGCGGTGAAAACATAGGCCTCGTCATCGGAAACCACGTCCACAGGGAAGAAAACGGATTTCTGCTCGGCCACGCGCCAGCCGTCCATCATCATGCGGCGGGCCATACGGTTAATCGGGGTGTTCACATAAAGGGTCATTTTGTCCTCCAAATTTTGTTTCAAACGGTTATTTCGTATGTCTGTATGATACGTTTCGTCTATAAGAACGCTGATAACAAAATATAGATGTTTTATAAGAACCGCCGGAGCCGGCGGGCTTGACAGGATTGTTAACCGCGGTGTGCGCTTCACAGCGCGGGCTTTTATGGTATGATGGACGCCGGAGTAGATGCAAAATGGACGACAAGATTACCATTATTGAAGGACCACCGCCTGTTTTTGAAGATGTGGACGGTGGTTGGGCGATGGGTTTGAATGAATCGCCTTCGTTGTATGACATGGCGCTGACGCGCCTGCGCACATTTAATGGCCCGGCGCTGGTGGAACGTTGCCACCGCGCCTGGAATTCGCAATCCAGCATGTTTCTGCATTATCGCAATGAAATGGGGTTGGAAGAAAAGGCACCAATTCTGGCGGCCCGCACGGTGAATACCGAGGAAGGGCACATGTTGATGCTGTGGGTGCGCCGCCAGTATGAAGATTCGGAAATCGAAGCCGATTTGGGTGACGACAGCGAAGATTTTGATCTATAGATGAGGTGAATATGGCGATCGAGCTGGATGTTGTTCGTGCACAGTTTCCGGCGTTGGCTCAACCCTATATTTACCTGGATAATCCCGGCGGGACGCAGATTTGTCGTCCCGCTTTGGATTCCATCCAGAATTATCTAATTGGGATGAATGCCAACCACGGCGGGCGCTTTGCCACCAGCCGCGCATCGGATGCGCTGGTGGACGAAGCACGCGCCGCCGCAGCGGATTTCCTCAACGCGCACAATGCGGAGGAAATTGTCTTCGGCCCCAATATGACCAGCCTGACGTTTTCGGTCAGCCGCGCGCTGGGCGCCACGTTCAATCCTGGCGATTTGATTGTGCTGACGCGCATGGATCACGACGCCAACATTTCCCCCTGGCTGAGGCTGGCCGAAGATCGCGGCCTGCGTGTGCGCTTTGTCGATTTCGATGTGGAAGACGGCACGCTCAACCTGGACGACATGGCCGCGGCGCTGGACGAAAAACCGCGCTTGCTGGCGGTGGGTTACGCGTCCAACGCGCTGGGCACGATCAACCCGCTGGACCGCATCATTCCCATGGCGCACGCCGCGGGCGCGCTGGTGTACGTGGACGCGGTGCAGTATGCGCCTCACGGACCGATCGATGTGCAGCGCCTGGATGCCGATTTCCTGGTGTGCTCGGCGTATAAATTCTTTGGGCCGCACATGGCGGTGCTGTACGGGCGGCAGGAGCTGTTGGAGAGCCTGCCGGCGTACCGCGTGCGCCCGGCGCCGGCCCACGGCCCCGGCAAATTCGAGACCGGCACCGGCAATTTTGAGCACATGGCCGGGCTGCTGGGCACGTTGAATTACTTTGAGTGGCTGGGGCGGCGTTTTGGCGGCGAGTATGCCGAGCTGCACGGGGGAGATACCCACGGGCGGCGTTTGATTTACAAACAAGCGATGAGTGTGCTGCACGCTTATGAACAGGAACTGGGCCGCGCGCTGCAGCGCGGGTTGTTGAGCCTGCCCGGCGCGCACCTGTACGGCATTGCCGATGAAGCCCGCCTGGACGAGCGCGTACCGACCTATGCGGTGACGTTTGAAGGCCATTCGCCCGCTGAGCTGGCCGAAAAACTGGGGCAGCGCGGCATCAACGTGTGGGATGGCAACTTCTACGCGCTGGAAGTCACCACGCGGCTGGGGCTGGAGGACAGGGGCGGGCTGCTGCGCATCGGCGCGGCCCATTACAACAGCCTGGATGAGATAGACCGCACGGTCGCCGCCCTGGCGGAGTTGACCGCCTGACCGGTCAAGTTTGGAAGGGAGAAATAACAAAAACACCCGATCGGGTGTTTTTGTTTGCTCGTCGGATACCCCAGGAGGGACTCGAACCCTCAACCTAGGCGTTAGGAGTGCCTCGCTCTGTCCACTTGAGCCACTGGGGTGAAGGCGATTTGATTATAACAGTCCCACGGAGGGGCGGCAAGGCTGGCTTAAATAGAAGCATGAGCAGCCGCATTGCTCGTCTGATACGGGATTGAATCGTTTTCCTGCCCAGGCAGGCCCGCCACCGGCGGCGGTTGATCTCCCAAAGGGGCGTAATATGTGCCCCTATAGTGGCCCTCAGGCCACGAGCTTACTCCATCGGTCTGGAAAAAACCCCCAGCCCTTCGGTTTTAATCTACATGAGGCTGCTCATGCAACCTCACTATACCGGATTGCACCGTGCAATACTAGAGAAATATTTTCTATACTTCCAGACAAATCCCGTTTTTTGTGCTACGATACATTGAGAGGTTTAAGAAAGGGGAGGCGACCATGGAACTGCCCTTGATCACGCGGAAGAACCTGCCGGTGGAGCAGGCCAAAGTGGAGGTCGGCGCAGACGGTGTGTGGCACATTCACGGGTATGCCGCCGCCAAAGCTGTGCTGACCGGGGAAACCCGCCAGGACGGTTTTAAACGCGAGCTGGTGGAGCAAATGCCCAAGTACATGCGCAAGCCGGTGCTGTATCAGGATGGGGCGGCGCACCGCGAGCAGCGCAGCCAGACCGGGCGGTTCTTCTCGCCGGCGACGGTGCAGCAGCGCCACATGCCGCTGATGGAGCAGGTGGCGGACGCGGTGGTGAGCGAGTTTGCGCGCCGTGGCAAAGCCGACCTGAACCAGCTATCGGCGCAGATGTCCACCAGTGTGGTGGCGCAGGTGGTGGGCCTGACGGCCTCGCCGCTTAGCGGATTGACTGCGCGCCTGTCGGCGATTTTGCACAGCAAACTGGATTTCACCCGGTCGTTGAGTTCGCTCATACCCTTCCTCAAATTGCAATGGAACATGGCCGGTTTCTGGTTCCTGGATGTGGCCCCGGCCATTCGCGCCCGGCGGCGCGTTCCGCAGGATGATTTGATCTCGCACTTGGTGTCCAAAGAGTACGGCAACGGCGATATCCTGGCGGAATGCATCACCTACGGCGCCGCCGGCATGGTCACCACCCAGGAATTCATTTGTGCGGCAGGCTGGCATCTGCTCAAGCAGCCCGACTTGCGCGAACGGTTTATGAGCGGCGAACGCGAAGAACGCTACCGCATCCTGTACGAATTGCTGCGCCTGGAGCCGGTGGTGGGTCACCTTTACCGGCGCGCGGCCACGGATCTGATCGTACCGCTGGAAGACGGCGATCGGGTGATTCCGGCCGAAGCGCGCATTCACCTGGACATCGGCGCGATCAATCGCGACGGTGAAGCCATGGGCGCGGAGCCGCTGGCCTTTGACTTTAATCGCAGCCTGGAAAAGGGCGTACCGCCGGCCGGGCTGAGCTTTGGCATGGGGCCGCACCGCTGCGCCGGCGAGCATCTGGCGATTGCCGAAAGCGATGTATTCCTGCGGCGGCTGCTGGTTGTGCCGGGGCTGCGTATGTTGCAGGAACCGCAATACGGCTACAATGCCACCATTGAAGGCTATGAGCTGCGCGGGTTCATCCTGGCGGCGGCATAACAGGCGGTTGCCTGCGGGCGCTGAATTTCGTATAATCCTCTCATTGGATCTTTACAGTACGGAGGTGATTTTGTGAATCGACCGACGGGTATTACCATCCTGGCTATTTTGGCATTGATGGGCGGCCTGCTCTCCCTGATCGGCGCGCTGACCCTGTTTCTGGGCGGCGCATTGGCGGTGGGCGGCAGCGGCGTGGTGGGTGTAGCTCTGGGCGCTTTGGCTATTATCACCGGCCTGGTCATGCTGGTCAGCGCGCTGCTTTCTCTGGCGTTTGCCTACGGCGCGTGGAACCTGAAACCCTGGGGCTGGTTGTTGGGTATCGTCACCCAGGGGTTTTCGCTGTTCTCCTCGCTGATGGCGCTGATCAACGGCTCTGATTTTGGCAGCCAGTTGTTCAGCATTCTGGTCGCCGGCGGCATTTTGTATTATCTTTTCCGCCCGGATATTAAAGCGGCTTTTGGCCGATCATAAAGGCAGCCCATGACAAACACCTCCCAAGCCGGGAGGTGTTTGCTTTTAAGGTGTTGGTTGCTTGGCCGGCTTAATCCAGCGAAGCCACCACTTCGATGCCGTTGAGCGCCATGTGATAGAGAAAGACGGCATGCATCAAATCGCCGGGGTGGGGCAGTCCGCCGCCGATACGCGCCTGCGCCAGGTTGTAGTCGTAGGTATCAACACAGTTGGCCGGCACGATCACGCGCCGTTCCAACTGGCGGGCGTTGGCGTCCATGCGCAGGAACATGGCCAATTGGTAGGTGCACAGGTCGGTGCAATCGCCGACGACGAAGAAGGTCTTCACCCGCGGGAGCCGGGCCAGCCAGGCTTCCAAACCGGTGTGCAGGTTGGATGAAATGGAGTTCTTGGGTATCACGGGGAGCTGATCGTAGAAGGGCAGCGCCCGCAGCGCCGCGGCGGATTGCGATTCGTTCGTACCCCCGACACAGTGCGGCGGCCAGGCGGAAAATTCCACGGCCTGCGGGTCGTGCGTATCCTGCAGCAGCACCATGTGACGCACCCCGCGCTCCCAGGCGGCACCCAGCAAGCGCGCCACGCGCGGCGCGATGGCGGCAACGCGCGGGGAGGCCAACGGACCGACCGAACAAAATCCTTCCTGCACGTCCACGCTCAAAACGGCGCAAGATTGCGGCTCGTCAAGCGCCACACCCAGCGGCAGGGTGGGCAGCCCTTCCTGCCAATCTTGCAAGAACTCCAAAAAAAGGCGGGAGGATTGGGCCAAATTGAAACGACGTGACATGGGTTCTCCTTTGTGTATATTAAACACTAAATTAGTGGCAAAAAAGCGGCGGGGTTACCCGCCTTTGTGTATTTCAAACACTATTATATCGAATTCCATCCAGAAGTCAAGATTCTGGAATACCTGGCCAATTCCGGATCGCTAACCATCAGAGAGTTTTTTTGCGATAACCTTTGCCACTTCATGCAGGGCATCGTCGGGCCGCCTTGCTTAAACTGAACATCGCAGCGATGCGAGGCTGGCTTTCCTCGCAACCGCGGCGTTTGACCTCCTTAAGCCGACACAACCCGGCCTGGGTCTATTTTGTCCAGGGATTTCGAGCCAGATAACCGTAGCGTTGTTTGAAGTCGGCTGGCGAAAGGCGGGTCAATCCGGCCAGTTTCTCCCACAGGTGGTCATCACCGGAATGTTGGGCTTTCAGCCGCGTCATAAACTGGTAGGCGCTGTGGAAGCGGAACGAATCAATGTTGACCATGCGCACTTCGGTGCGGCCGGTTTCGGGGTCGAGCATGTCATGGTAGGGAATCGGCACAATCTGCCCGCGCTGAAGGGTGATGATGGCATTGCTGCCGCCGTCGAGCAGGTATTCCACCGCCGCTTCGCCCAACCCGCGGGTATATTCGATGTCAAAAGCGATGGGCGGAGCACAGCGCAGCTCGTAGCCCAGCACATGTTTCACCAGGCGAACGCGCACCCCCAGCGCTTCCAGTTCGTTTTCCATCTGCTTCTTTAAAATATCCAGGAAATTGACTTCGGCCAGACGGATGTGACCGTGTTCGTCGCGCTGCACGTCATCCAGTGCCATCAAGTCTTCATGGGCCAGATTTTCCAAAATGCCCTCGGCCAGCACGGCCACTCCGTAGGGCTTGTTTTCCAACAGGCGCAACAGGATGGTGGTCACCAGAATATCGACCACATCATGCAGGCGGATCTCGCCGGCCGGCCATTCTTCGGGCAACAAGGTGATGGTGGCCAATGCGCTCTTGCCGATGCCCAGCGCCAGGTGCCCGGATTTTCGGCCCATGCTCAAGACGATAAACCAGTTGGAACTGGTGACTGCGTCTTTTTTCAAGTTCATCACCAGGCGTGTGCCAACTTCGCGGGCGGTTTCGTACCCGAATGTGGCGATATCCTCCGGCAGCGGCAGATCGTTGTCGATGGTTTTGGGCACATGAACCGAGCGTAAATCAATGCCCATCGATTCCTGGGCAAAACGCGACACGCTGGACGCAGAGAAGGCGGTGTCGTCGCCGCCGATGGAGATGAGCGAGGTGATGCCGTTGTTGACCAACGTGTTGACGCAGTTGCGCATGGCATCGGCAGATTTGGTGGGGTTGGCGCGCGCGGTGCGCAGAATCGAGCCGCCTTCGCCGTAGATATAGGCAACCCGTTCCGGAGTCAGTGGAAACCCGACCAACTCACCCTGCATTAAGTGCTTGAAGCCGTCGAGGACGCCAAACACTTCGCAGTGATGGTAACAAGCGTTCATAGTGGCCGCGTGGATCACACTGTTAATGCCCGGAGCGGGCCCGCCACCGACCAGAATGCCAAATCGACCCTGAAGCTTTCCGCTTGGATTCATACGCTGCTCCGCAGAAAATGGATTGGCTAGGTTGCTGTCCTCTATCATTATAGCGATAAGTTCGCGGATCCAACCCAAATCCATGGAAAATTCCGGATCGCGATTAGAATCAACCCAACCCAAAATGGAGTGAGTCCCATGAAATCGTATCGCAAAGAATTGTGGTTCAACATTCCCGCGCGGCGCGGGTTTATCAACATCACCGGTGAAGTGCAGGCCTGTCTGCGCGAAAGCGGCGTGCAGGAGGGGTTGGCGCTGGTCAATGCCATGCACATCACCGCATCGGTGTTCATCAACGACGACGAACCCGGTTTGCACCATGACTACGACGAATGGCTGGAAGGCCTGGCGCCGCACGAGCCGGTGGGGCGCTACCGCCACAACCGCACCGGCGAGGACAATGCCGATGCACACCTCAAACGCCAGGTGATGGGCCGCGAGGTGGTGGTGGCCATTACCCGGGGGCGGCTGGATTTCGGCCCGTGGGAGCAGATCTTCTACGGAGAGTTTGACGGCGGGCGCAACAAGCGCGTGCTGGTCAAAATCATCGGGGAATAATGCGGCTTGCCGTTTCACGACCTCCTTGCTACAATTCGACCATGCCCAACCGCATCGTCTTTGCCGAAAACCTGCCCGTCCTGCAATCGCTGCCGTCTGAATCGGTGGATCTGATTTACATTGACCCGCCCTTCAACACCGGGCGCGAACAGGCGCGCACGCAAATCCGCACCGTGCGCTCGGAAAACGGCGACCGCACCGGCTTTCAGGGGCGGCGCTACGAGACGCTCAAACTGGGTGAAAAAGGTTACCTGGACATCTTCGACGATTATCTGGGCTTTTTGGAACCGAGGTTGGTCGAAGCCCATCGCCTGCTCAAGCCGCACGGCAGCCTGTATTTCCACATCGACTACCGCGAGGTGCATTACTGCAAGGTGCTGCTGGACGGCATCTTTGGGCGCGAGTCGTTTCTCAACGAGATCATATGGGCTTATGATTTTGGCGGGCGCAGCCGTAAACGCTGGCCGGCCAAGCACGACAACATTCTGTGGTACGCCAAAGATCCGCAGAATTACACCTACAATATCGATTCCATTGAGCGCATTCCCTATATGGCGCCGGGGCTGGTGGGGCCCGAAAAAGCCGCGCGCGGCAAGCTGCCCACCGACACCTGGTGGCACACCATCGTGCCAACCAACAGCCGCGAAAAGACCGGCTACCCCACGCAGAAACCACTGGGCATCTTGCGGCGCATCATCGGCGCGTCGTCCAACCCCGGCGAGACGGTGCTGGACTTCTTCGCCGGCAGCGGCACCACCGGCGCGGCCTGCATCGAGCTGGGGCGCGAGTTCTTGCTGATCGACAACAACCCACAGGCACTGCAGGTGATGGCACGCCGCTTTGCGGGAAGAGACGGAATCGAATGGATAGGTTTTGACCCGCATACTCCGGAAGAGGGGCGGGAATGAGCACGGTGCGCCCCGCGCAGGTTGGAGATGCGGCGGCGTTGATTGCGCTGATCGGCGGGTTTCGCGCTGCGCTGGCGGAACTGCGCGGCGGCAGCCTGCCCGACCCGGCGGCCTGTCAGGCCGAACTGGCCGAGTATATGGACGGGAACTTCCCCATTTTTGTGGCGGAACAAACCCCCGGCGACCTGGCAGGGTTTTGCGTTTGCCGGGTGGATGGCGATGTGCTGTGGGTGGAATCGCTGTTTGTGCGGCCCGAGTGCCGCCGGCAGGGGATCGCTGCGGCACTGTACGCGCAGGCGGAGCAACTGGCCGGTGACCTTGGCGGCGGTCCGCCGTATAACTGGGTGGACCCCAACAACGCGGTGATGATCGCCTTCCTGCGCAAGCGCGGCTATTCGGTGTTGAATCTGATTGAATTGCGCAAGCCGTACCCGGGCGAATTGCTCCGCGCAACGATTCAAGTCGGCCCTTTTGAATTTGACCACTGAGCATGTTCGGATGCAGACCGGCGCTTTGAGCCGAATTTGATGGATGGTTCTAAACGGAGACCGCATGAAAACCTTCACATGGCGCGAGAAAATCCAATATACCGTCGACAACATCTTTTCCCGCGGCACGATGGCGCTGATTTTGTGGCTGGGCGTGCTTTCGCTGGTCATCATCCTGCTATCGGCGGCGCTGATCACATTGCTGGGCGTCAAGATTGCCGATGTACAGGCGTTGAGCTTTGGCGAGGCGGTGTGGGCCAGCCTGATGCGCACCCTGGACGCCGGCACGATGGGTGGGGACGAAGGTTGGGCATTTCGCATTATCATGTTTGTGCTGCCCACCCTAGGCGGCGTGTTTATCATCAGCACGCTGATCGGCGTGCTCAGCACCGGGTTGGGCGAGAAGATGGACGAGCTGCGCAAGGGGCGCTCGCGCGTGATTGAGCACAACCACACCGTCATTCTGGGGTGGAGCGAACAAATTTTCACCATCCTTTCGGAGCTGATGATTGCCAATGAGAATCAGAAGAACGCGGCGATTGTCATTCTGGGCGGTGAGGACAAAGTGAGCATGGAAGACGCCGTGCGCAACAAAGTTCTCAGGCGCGGCAGTACACGCGTGATTTGCCGCAGCGGCAGCCCGATTGAGATGGACGATCTGGCGCTGGCTTCGCTGGATGAGGCACGCTCGATCATCGTGCTCTCGCCCGATAAGAGCAGCGACCCCGACGCCGAAGTGATCAAGACCATTCTGGCGATCGTCAACCAGCCGGGGCGGCGGGCCGAACCGTACCGCATCGTGGCTGAATTGCGCAACCCGCGCAATTACGAAGTGGCGCGCGTGGTCGGGCGTGGCGAAGTGCAGTGGATTCGCGTGGGTAGTTTTGTGGCGCGCATTATTGCCCAAACCTGCCGCCAGTCGGGCCTGTCCACGGTCTACAATGAGCTGCTGGACTTCAGCGGCGATGAGATTTACTTCACTCCGGCGGGCGACCTGGCGGGCAAGCTGTTTGGCGAATCGCTGGGATGCTTTGAAAGCAACACCGTGCTGGGCTTGCGCAATCCAAACGGCGTGAAGCTCAATCCGCCGATGGACACGCGCATTGGGCCAAAGGACAGCCTGATTGTGATTGCCGCGGACGACGACCGCATTTTCGAAACGCAAGCGGGCGCGGTGGATGAATCGGCCATTGCGTTGAGCAACGGCCGAGCAGTGGCTCCGGAGCGAACGCTGATTTTGGGCTGGAACTGGCGCGCGCCCTCAATCATTCAGGAGCTGGACGCATATGTCGCTCCGGGGTCTGAGGTGCGCGTGGTGGCGGATTTGCCGCTGGATGCGCTGCAGGAAAAATGCTGCCTGGAGCTGATCCATCATACCCTTCAATTCCAGCGCGGCGAGACCACCGACCGGGCCACATTGGAAGCCCTGGGAATTGCGAGTTACCACCATATCATCCTGTTGTGCTATTCGGATACGCTGGACGCGCAGGAAGCGGACTCGCTGACGTTGATCACGCTGCTGCATTTGCGCGACATGGGCGAACTATCCGGTCAGCACATCTCCATTGTGTCGGAGATGCTGGACATCCGTAATCGCAATCTGGCCGAGGTGACGCGCGCTGATGATTTCATCGTCAGTGATAAACTGATCAGCCTGATGCTGGCACAGGTTTCGGAAAACCCGGATCTGAATGCCGTCTTTGAAGACCTGTTCGACCCCGAGGGCGCGGAGATTTACCTTAAGCCGGTGGAGGATTATGTCCGGCCGGACGCAGCGATAAATTTCTACACCCTGGTTGAGGCGGCGCGGCGCAAGGGCGAACTGGCCATCGGCTACCGCTTGCAGGTGCAGGCGCAGGATGCCGGGGCAAGTTACGGCGTGCACCTCAACCCGCGCAAGAGCGAGGTGGTAAAATTCCGCGCTGGAGACCGCCTGATTGTGCTCGCCGACCAGTAAGGCGGCGCTCTGGAATCCATGGAGCATTGATGAGCGAGACAACCTACCCTGTTTTGGAGTTTGACCCCAACCCGCAGGCCATTCTGCAGCCGCATCACTGGAAGCTGGACAGCCTGCCGGAGAGCGGGGTGCTGTGCTTCTTCAATGAAGTGCTGACCACGCTGGCCGCTGAGGGCCGCCTGACGGTGTTGGGACACCTGATTTCCGAGATCGGCGCCAATCCGGTCTATTTGCTGGAACACCGCGGGCGCAAGCTGTTTGTAGCGCACCCCGGCGTGGGCGCGCCGCTTTCGGCCGGTTTTATGGAAGAACTGATTGCTTCAGGCGGCAAGAATTTTATCGCCGTGGGCGGGGGCGGCGTGCTGGATGGGCAACATGCGCCGGGTGTGCCGTTCATTGTCACCCACGCGGTACGCGACGAAGGCACATCTTACCATTACCTGCCGCCGTCGCGCGAAGCGGTCGCCAATCCACGCGGGGTGCTGGCCTTGCAGCGTGCCTTTGAGCGCGAGGGTGTGGCCTGCCGGCCGGGCAAAACCTGGACGACGGACGCGATTTACCGCGAAACCGCCGGCAAGCGCGAGCGGCGCCTGGCGGAGGGCTGCGAGATTGTCGAAATGGAAGCGGCGGCGTTCATTGCCGTGGCCGAGTTTCGCAAGGTGAACTTTGGGCAGGTGGTGTATGCCGGCGACCTGGTGGTGCCGGAAGGTTGGGACCGGCGCGGTTGGAACGACCGGCGCGATATCCGTGAGCGGCTGTTCTGGCTGTCGGCCGATGCCGCGCTGGAATTGGAAGACATCACCCGCAGCGACGCGGAATGATGGGGGATTGGCCGGGGCGATGATCGCTGCCGGCGGGGAGAGCATATGCTGTATCTGGTGGCAACGCCGATCGGGAACCTGGGGGATATCACTCTGCGCGCGCTGGAAACGCTGCGTGCCGCGGATGTGGTGGTGAGCGAGGACACGCGCAAAACGGGTTTCCTGCTCAAGCATTTTGAGATCAGCAAGCCGCAGATCTCGTTCCGCGAGGATAACGAAAAGCGCGCGCTTCCGGGCATCCTCAAGCTGCTGGAAGAAGGCAAAAACGTGGCGCTGGTGACGGATGCGGGAACGCCGGCCATTTCAGATCCTGGCTACATTCTGGTGCGCGCGGCGGTCGAGCAGGGGCTGGCGGTCAGCGCGCTGCCCGGGCCGACGGCGCTGATCATGGGCGTGGTGCTTTCCGGGCTGCCGGTGCACAGCTTCACCTTCCGCGGGTTTCCGCCGCACAAGGGCGGGCCGCGCCGGCGCTTTTTGGATGTGGATCGCGAATCGCCGCACACGCTGGTATTTTACGAAAGCCCGTACCGCATTGCGACTTTTTTGAAGGATGCGCTGGAAGTGTACGGCGATCGGCCTGCGGCGGTATGCAACGATCTGACCAAGATGTTCGAGACGGTCATTCGCGGCAGCCTGAGCGAACTGGCGGCGCGCTTCGAGACGGAGGACATTCGCGGCGAGTATGTGGTGGTCATCGGCGGCGCCGGGCGGGAATAGCATAGTGGGGGGACCACTGAGACACAGGTCACGGAGAAGAGCAAGGGACTGTCCGTGGATGAAGAGGACGGGTACGGATGGAAGAGAATGGGTGCGCACCCTGGGCAGTGGGTGAATGAAACGCTGAGGCGCAGAGGCAACGGTGAAGAGCAAGAAACTGTCCGCGGATGAAGAGGATTTCCACGGATCATTTTTGGAAAAGACCCCCTTTATTCTACGAAAGGCCTGGCCCCTCCTATCCGTGAGCATCCGTGTCATCTGTGGAAGAAGATTTTTTGAAAAGACAGGTAAGGATTTGCTGGATGAAAAACTTATCTTCATCCATGCCAACCATGGAAAAGAAAAACGCCACCATTGCCCGGCGGCGTTTTGCATGTGAAAAAAAGATCAGGCCACCAGACTGAAGCGCGTGTGGGTGTCGTAGTAGTCTTCGTTCTCTTTGCGCTTGAGGAAGCGCACTACGCGGTAGGTGACGGGGGTCATCAGCACTTCAATGGACACCTTGAAGATGTAATTGGAAACCACCAGCGTCCAGAAGATCTCCCAGGGGAAGACGCCCGCCAGGGTGGCGATGGCGATGAAGATGACCGAGTCGATCCCTTCGCCGATCAAAGTGGAGCTGATGGTGCGCAGCCACAGCCAGCGGCCCTGCGTGGCGACTTTGAGGCGGGCCAGCACCACCGAGTTGGAGAACTCGCCGGCCAGATAGGCCACCAGCGAGGCCAGCACGATGCCGCCGCTGCTCATGCCGCCCAGGATGGCGGCGTAGGCGGCGTCGCCGGCGTAGCCCTGCCAGGCGGCCTCACCAGGCATGATGCGCACCAGGCCAAGCACCAGCGCGCTGAGCGCCAGGCAGACGAACCCGGCCCAGATCACGCGGCGCGAGCGTTTGAAGCCGTACACCTCGGTCAGCACGTCGCCGAAGATGTAGCTGATGGGGAAGAGAATCGTACCTCCGTCGAAGGCCAGCGGCAGGCCGACAATAGACACTCCCCAGTCGATGATTTTGGCGGAGGAGGCGATGTTGCTGATGATCAGCACGGTGACAAAAGCGACCATCACCAGATCAAAATAATGAAATACACGTGGTTGTTCTTGCTCGTTCAACATTTCTCTCGCATAAAATGATTGCGCCGGGAAGAACCCACCCCCCGGCGGCTCCTAGTATAATCGGACTCACAGGCTTTGTGTACAGGCAATTTGGCCTACCCCAGTATAAACCAAACCGGAGCGCCGATGCACCGTTTCTTCATCCCCCCCGAATGGATCACGCCCGAGGGCGTTGTGATCAAAGACGAGACTGCCCGTCAGATCAGCCAGGTGCTGCGCCTGCGCAGTGAGCAGCGTATTGTGGTGCTGGACGACAGTGGCATAGAGTATGAGCTGGAATTGCTGGAGGTGGGCGCGAAAGAATCGCGCGCGCGGTTGGTGGAAAAGCGGCAGTGCGCCGGCGAACCGCGCGTGGCGCTGACGCTGTTCCTCGGCCTGACGCAGCGCGAAAAATTTGAGTGGATGCTGCAAAAATGCACCGAGGTGGGTGCGGCGCAGTTTGTGCCGGTGATTTCGACGCGCTCACTGGTGCAAGACGCGCGTGACGCGGACAAGAAACTGGAGCGCTGGCGCAGCATTGTACGCGAAGCGGCCGAGCAGTCGCGCCGCGGACGCATTCCCGGCGTGCAGCCAGCGGTGAATTTTACGCGGGCACTGAAAATACCCGGCGCGGGCCATCTGGCGCTGCTGGCCTGGGAAGGCGAGCACACCCTGGGCCTGCGCCAGGCCCTACGGCAACGCGGCGAGCGCGGCGTGGCGTTGTTCATTGGACCGGAGGGCGGTTATTCCGCCGAGGAAGCCGAACAGGCCATGGCCGCCGGGGTGCTGCCCATCTCGTTGGGGGCGCGCGTGCTGCGCATGGAAACCGCCGCGGTGGTCGCGGCGGCGCTGACGATGGATGAATTGGGGGAGATGGACGCAGCCTAAAAGACGATGCGGCGCGGCAGCAGGTTTTTCAGGCGGTCTTTGAGGGCTTTGCCGCGCCCGAGATTGCGGCCGAACTCATCCGTGACGATCAGGATACCGCCGGTGGGCAGATTGGGGGCGTTGTGCAAATCCTCGCCGCGCAGCCAGGCGCTGCTCAGGCCGTCCGGCAGACGATAGACGCCCGCGGTGAATTCCAACCCAAACCGGCTGGCCCACTCGTGCGATAATTGCAGGCCGTCCGGCGTTTCCTCACCAAGCAGCAGCCCGGCGGCTTGCAGCGGGAAGGTGTTGAAACGCTGAAGGTACAGCTCCGGCAGGGTGTAGATCTCGGAATAGCGCCGGCAAAGGGTCCATCCGCGCGAGTCAAGCTGCGCGGCGAAATCCCAACCATATTGAGGTGTCAATCGCACGCACAATTCGGCGCTTTCGCGCGGCGAGAGCGGTGCTAAACCGGTCTTTTGCAGTGGACGGGACGGGGTGGGTTGTTCGTCGGTGGGCACCGGGGCGAGTTTGGTCAGGCGCGCGGCAAAGAAGCCGGAAGTGTGCAGGCGGTGCGGCCACAAACGCGCGGCGCGCTGCACGGCGGGATCAAAATCGCGCCCGCCGTCGGCGATCAGGCCGGGCGCAGGGCGGGGCAGGCGTGC
Source organism: Anaerolineaceae bacterium (assembly GCA_034428975.1). GTDB lineage: Bacteria > Chloroflexota > Anaerolineae > Anaerolineales > Anaerolineaceae > DAOUGY01. Next base: position 19,593 of record DAOUGY010000115.1, read on the forward strand.
GCCAATGTCATCCACCTGCACGGCACCGGGGAAGCGCCGCAGCAAGTCATCCAACACGCCTTCGTCCTCTTCCGGGGTCAGCGTGCAGGTGGAATAGACCATCTGCCCGCCGGTTTTGAGCGCCTGAAAGGCTGAAGCCAGCAATCGCGCCTGCCGACCGGCCAGCGAGGTTTGCTCGCGGTCGGTGATGGAGCGCATGGGGTGGCTTTCACTGGAGCGCAGCCCCTGCATCGAGCAGGGCGCGTCCAGCAATACCCGGTCGAAGGTTTCGGGGAACCACTGGCCCCAGCGCTCGCCGGGGAAGTGCGTGATCACCGCGCTGGCGGCACCCCAGGTCTGAAGCACGATGCGCAGGGCGGTGATGCGGTCCTGGCTGGAGTCGTTGGCGAAGGTCAGGCCGCGGTCGTCGCTTTTGGCGATCAAATGGGTGGTTTTGCCGCCGGGCGAGGCGGCCATGTCGAGGATCAGCGGGGCATCCAAACCGTCGAAGTCGAGCAGTTCCACCGGCAGCATCGAGGCGGC
>DAOUGY010000116.1:0-3064 GCA_034428975.1 Anaerolineaceae bacterium
GTAGGTGTTCACCGGGTCAGATTGGACGGCCTGCCGCAGGCTGTCGAACTCATTTAGCGATTCATTGAGCAGTCCCAATTGCCAGAAGTACAGGGCACGCTTCAGGCGGTTGTCCCCGGCCAGGTCGCCTAACCCACTCAGATCGACATCTGAATCCAGACCGAAGGTGGTGCGCATCCATTGTTCGGCGGTGGCACGTTCCAGGTTCAGGTCATAGGCCAGGTCGTAGAACTGCGGCGGGCGGAATTCAGGTGTGCCTTCCAGCAATTCGCGGGCGCGCTCGCTGTAGTAACCGGTCGGGTCCAGCGAGGCTGCCTGCCGCCAGGTCTGGCTGGCTTTGTCCGCGTTGCCCTGAGCGGCCTGGGATTTGCCGATCCACAGATAGGCCGCCGATTGGTCGTTGGGGGAGGAGGTGAGCACCAGGGTGCGCTGGAAAAGCACTTCGGCCTGCGAGTAATTGCCCAGCCGGTAACGGGTGATACCGGAGAGGAACAACGCCTGATAGCTGTTTGCGTAGCCGGGGTATTCGTTGAAGACGCGTTCCCAAATGGTTGCCGCGTCGGTCAGACGACCGTTTCGCTCCTGGATGCGCGCCGCCTCGAAGAGCAGTTCGGGCGTGTTGCCGTCATCCGGGTACAACTGGGCGAACCCCAGCAGCGTACCGGCCGCGCCGGTATATTCCTCCAGGTAAGCCCACTGCGTATAGGCTTTCTCCTTCCAGGCTTCCATCCAGAACCGGTCGCCGGGGTGGTCGCGGATCAACGCATCCCATTCGGCGATCTCCGCCTGGATCTGGTTGGTGTTGCGCAGCGCCAGCGCACGGTAATAATGAGCGGTGCCGTCATGGCCGGGCGTGAGGTCGAGATACGATTTGAACAGGTCCACTGCCACGCCGTACTGTCCGGCAAAGTAATCGACCAGTGCCCGGTTGAGCAAGTCGACATCCACGCCCGCGTTGACCAGCCAGACGAGCGCCGAATAGGAATCATACGAACGTGGAAAATTATTAACCGAATCCAGAAAGCGCGCCTCAGCCTGTTCGGGCATGCCCAACTCCTGGTAGATTTGGCCGGCCAGCAGGTTCACCTGGGCTTTGGTGAAATCATTGCTGGTGGCGTCGTAAACAGCCAGGTAGATGCGCAGGGCGTTGGTGTAATCCTGCATGCCCGCGTAAGCCCGGCCGATCTTCACCATCAGATTCTGATCGCCGGCATAGGATTCGGTGTGGGATGCGCCTTCATAGGCTTTGACCGCCCCGCTGTAATTGCCGGCCTGCATGTACAGTTCGCCCAACTGCACCCGCAGGTAGCCGTCGATCGGTTTCTCACCGGCGGCTAGAAAGGCTTCGAGGTAAGCGGCGGCCTGAACAGGATCGCCTTTTTCCAGGGCGGCCTGGGCCAGGAAATAGAGGGCTTCATCCGCCGCATCGGTATCGCCGAACCGGGTTCCCACCTGTTCGAGCTTGGCAATCGCCAGGTCGGTGTTACCGCGCTGCAACTCCACGCGGGCCGCGCCTAATTGAGCGGCGGCCTGTACCTGCGGGTCGTCGCTCTGGTCGTAAGCCGTCTCGTATTCGCGCTCGGCCAGGTCGTTTTGGCCCAGGAATAAGGCCCGGTCAGCCTGATCGATGCGCACGGCCGGCTGCGGGGTGGGGTGGGCGGCGCGGAGGTTGGGGCGGGCGTCTGGGAGGGCAGCAACGTTTCCAGCACGGTGACATCCGTGGTGGGCGTCGGCGTAGCCTGCTGCAATTGTGACAGGCCAGGCAAATTGCAGGCCAGCGAGACCAGTAACAGGATCAGCACGGCGGCCAGGATCGTTTTAGATTCCATATATAAGCCTTATACCGGAAGGTGGAGTGCCTGTCAAGGACACCTGTCAATGCTTTGACAAAGCAGGATTGTCATGTTAAACTAAGTAAGCTGTACTCCGACGCTCTCTCTGGAGGGCGTCTTTGTGTGTGTGTTGATGCGAACCGTATTCTGGGATGATGCTGCCTGCCAGGTGAAAATGATCGACCAGCGCGTTCTACCGGCGCGTCTGGAGATTGTGGCATGCGCCTCGCCCGCTGAAGTGGCTGATGCCATCCGCAACATGACCGTGCGCGGCGCGCCGGCAATCGGCGCGAGCGCGGCATTTGGCATGGCGCTGGCGGGGCTGCAATCGCCCGCCGACGGGTTGCGCGACTGGCAGGCGCACCTGCGAAAGGCAGCCGTACTGTTAAAATCCACCCGTCCAACGGCCGTCAACCTGGCCTGGGCAGTCGATCAGATCATGCGCGTAGCCGAGTTGGATCAACCGCTGGCGGTACTGCGCCAACAGGTGCTGGCGGAAGCGCAGCGCATTGCCGATGAAGACGTGGCCGTCAACAAGCGCATGGCCGAGTGGGGCAGCACGTTGATCGACGACGGCGATACCATCATTCATCATTGCAACACCGGCGCGTTGGCCACTGTGGATTGGGGTACCGCGCTGGGCGTCATCCGAACAGCCCACGAACAGGGCAAGCGTATTTTCGTGCTTGTAGATGAAACCCGCCCGCGTTTGCAGGGCGCGCGCCTGACCGCCTGGGAATTACAGCAATATGACATTCCATTTGCCATCATCAGCGACGGCGCGGCAGGCCATTTCCTGCGCACCGGCCAGGCACAGAAGGTTTTCTTCGGGGCTGACCGGGTTGCCGCGAACGGGGATGTGGCCAACAAGGTGGGTACCTACATGTTGGCGCTGGCCGCCCACAGCAACGGCGTGCCCGTGTATGCGGTGGCGCCCTCGTCGAGCATTGACCTGAGCATCCAGGACGGCGGCCAGATCCCAATCGAAGAGCGGGACGCGGATGAGGTTCTCAATATCCAGGTGAATGGCGAGCGCGTGGCACCGGAAGGCGCTGCAGCCCGCAACCCGGCGTTTGACGTCACGCCGCACGACTGCCTGACCGCCATCGTCACCGAAAAAGGCATCGTGCGTCCGCCGTTTGATGAAAATTTGGCGCGCGTTTTGCGCTCTGATTTTGAACCAATAAAGGAAAGAACTGCATGACGATCGTTTGTACAGGTTCCATCGCGTA
>DAOUGY010000117.1:0-6132 GCA_034428975.1 Anaerolineaceae bacterium
CGATGTGATCAAAGTGGGAGTGGGTCAGCAGGATTTTGGTCAGGCGCAAGTTTTGGGCGCGCACGGCTTCCAGCACGGGGGAGCAGTCAAAGCTCGGGTCAATCACCGCCGCTTCGGCGCGCTCATCGTCCACCAACAGGTAGGTGTTGTTTTCCAGCGGCCCCAACACAAAGGTTTGTATGAGTAGACTCATCGGGAATCACTCCGGAGAAGAGATCACCGCGTCGGAAGGTGAGGCGGCAGCAGGGTTGGAAAGGCGGCGCAATTGCGGCAGCAAACCCAGATTGATCGGCAAGACAACCGCAATCGCCACGGCGCTGACCAAAAAAAGCCAATACGGGTTTCGCGTGTAAATATACCCGGCGATGGGTGGGGCAATCACCACCGATATGGTGTTGACGGTTTCAATCATACCAAAAGCCAGACCGGTTTGCGAGGCTCGCACAATCGGCCGGGCGTAAGCCATGGCCATGGCGCGGCAGACGCGGTAGCCGCTGAGGAAGAAATAGCCGACGATGAACCACGGCATGCTGTTGCCGCGCCACAAAACGAGCGCAGCCAACCCGACCAGCGCCTGGCCGATGAAGATGCCGATGGTGGGCCGGAACATGCCGACGATCAGGGCGACGGCGGCGTTGCCCAGCGAGGCGACCGAGCCAAGCAGACCGATTTGCTGGCGCGAGAGATGGTGCTGGTTTTGTAAATAATACGGGGCCAGCGGCTGGGGCAGATAGAGCGACAGGAAAGTGATAAAGAGCAGCGCCAAAAAACCGACAAAGCGCGCGTTGCGCAGCAATCCGCCGGGCGGCACATGCGCTTCGGATTCGGGGACCTCTTTCGACACCGGGCCGGTTTTGAAGTTGATGACGGTGGAAATGGCAAATGCGATGGAGGCGAACCAGTACAATGAACGCAGCCCCCAATGGCTGGAAATCAATCCGCCTAGAACGGGACCGATGATTGCGCCCAGGTTGTAGGTGACCATCACGATGGTCAGCGCGCGGGCCACCGAATAGTTGCCGCGTACTCGGGTGACGTAAGTGTTCATCGGCGCAATGACCGAAGTGCTGCTGTAGATCATCATCCCGATGGCAAAGGCGGTCAGGCTGGGGGCGGCGGCCATTACCAGCGCGGCCAGTGTGCCAAGCACCCACGAACCGACCATCACCGGGCGCGACCCCAGCCGGTCGGTGAGATAGCCGGCGGGGATTTGCACCAGGGCCATGGTGGTGCCCACCGCACCGAGAATCGTGCCGATTTGCAGCGGTGTCGCGCCCCATTCCTGCAAGTAGAGGGTTTGGAATACGTAAAAGAGACCCTCGCCGATGCCCCAGAAAACAAGCGATGCGCTGACGAGACGCAAATCGCGGCTCATGGCGCCCCCAACAGGCCAAACCAGTGGACGGGGTGCATGCAGACGGTTTTATTCAAGGGTGATCAGCTCGCGCGGCAGGTCGCTGAGCGTTTCACAGCCGGTGGCGGTGACGGCGATGTTGTCTTCAATGCGCACGCCGCCGCGCCCGGGTAGGTAGATTCCCGGCTCGACGGTGTAGGTCATGCCTTCGGCCAGAAGCAGCGTGTTTTCGGCGAACATATAGGGCGGTTCATGCCCTTCCATGCCCAGGCCGTGGCCGGTGCGGTGGGTGAAGTAGGGGCCGTATCCGGCGGCTTCGATCACCCGGCGGGCGGCGCGGTCCACGTCTCCGGCGGGGATGCCGGGTTGCCCGGCGGCGCGCCCGGCGGCGTTGGACTGTTGGACAAGGGTGTGAATGCGCGCCTGTTCGTCATCGATTGGGCCGATGGCAAAGGTGCGCGTCAGATCGGAGACGTAGTCTTCGCAGGCCGCGCCCCAGTCGATGACCAGCAGGTCACCAATTTGCAGCGGGCGATCGGAAGGCGAGGCATGTGGGTTGGCGCTGTTCGGACCGCCGGAGACGATGGGGGCGAAAGGCAGCTCGGAATCGGAACCGGCGCGCAGCAGTTGCACGGTCAGTTCGGCGGCGATTTCGCGTTCGGTCACGCCGGGGTGCACATGGGGCAGAGTGGCCAACAGGGCCGTTTGGGCGATGCGCACAGCTTTACGCATGGATTCGATTTCGGAGGCGTCTTTTTGCATGCGCAGCCCGCTGAAGACGGCATCGCCGGCGGCGAAGTGGGCGTGCGGCAGGGCGCTTTGCAGCAAATTCAGTTCCAGGTAGCGCATGCGCGTGGGCTCGATGGCGATGCGCGCGGCGTCCAGCCCGAGCGAGCGTGCCGCGGTGGCGAAGACATCCGTCCAAACGGCGGGGTTTTCACCAAACGTGAAGCCCTGGGCGGGGATGGCGCTCTGCTGGAGCTTGAGTTGTTCCAGTTCAGGCAGAACCAGTACAGGGGTCTTGCCGGGAGCCGCCAGCAGCACCACCGGGCGTTCCATGAGATGGAAATGCAGGCCGGTGAGGTAGGTGAGGGTCGGGCCGGGGTTGATGGCGGCAGCGTCAAAGCCGTTGGACGACAGCAGATCGAACAGGCGGTTGAGGCGGTGTGTGCGCATGGGGGCGTCTCCTGGGGTTGATTATACCAAAGGGAGTGCTCTGCGGATGGGCGAGTTGGTGCCTGGCGGGTTAGCGGGTTCGTGCTTAGTGGATTCGTGCTTAGCAAATGATCGAATAGACCCATTCGCTTGCCAAGCACTAAATACTAAGTACCAAGTACTGCATGCCAAGGACTGCCTGCCAGGCACTGCCTGCTTCCCGAGCGCCCACCTTGACAGGCCGGATTCTCTGCGATAAAATGTTGACACAATTTCGGACGGGCCTGTAGCGCAGTTGGGAGCGCGCCTCAATCGCACTGAGGAGGCCAGGGGTTCGAATCCCCTCAGGTCCACTGGCAAGACGGATTAACAAATCCATACCGGGCCCATAGCGCAGTTGGGAGCGCGTCTCAATGGCATTGAGAAGGCCGGGGGTTCGAATCCCCCTGGGTCCACTTGGGAAGTGTGCTTCCTTTTTACAGTTTTACAGTTTCGTTTTGGGCCCATAGCGCAGTTGGGAGCGCGTCTCAATGGCATTGAGAAGGCCGGGGGTTCGAATCCCCCTGGGTCCACCAGGATGTGAAGAATCAGAGGCGCTCAGCAGGTGGGAGTGCCTCGTTGATTACTTCAAGCCGATGAATATTGGCTGAACAGGAGTAGTAGGCCGTCCGTCAGCGAGCCGGGAGAGCGAGGTGTGAGCCCGGCAAGGCGTATACGGAACGCCATGAGGCTGAACTCGCCTGGGCGCCGCAAGGCGCAGCCGCGCCGGTGAACACCAGTAGCCGGGAGCCGGGTTTGCCCGTTACAGCAATCCAGAGCGGTCCGGAGACTTTTCCGGACAAGCAGGGTGGTACCGCGGAGCTTGCCTTCGTCCCTGACCGGACGGAGGATTTTTTGTTTTTATGGAAGAATCATTGGAGAAGGAGAAACACCATGCCCGAACGAATCGTTCCACCGTATGTCCCGGCTGAGATCGAGCCCAAATGGCAGAAGCAATGGGAAGCCGACGGCCTGTATCACAGCGATGTTGACCCGGCGCGCCCCAAGCATTATGCGCTGACGATGCTGCCCTATCCCTCGGGCGATCTGCACATTGGCCACTGGTATGCCATGACGCCCTCGGACGCACGCGCGCGCTACAAGCGCATGTGCGGCTACAACGTGCTCTTTCCGATGGGCTTTGACGCCTTTGGCCTGCCGGCGGAGAACGCGGCGATCAAGCACAACATCCACCCGATGACGTGGACGTTCAAGAATGTTGACCGCATGCGCGGGCAGCTCAAAAGCATGGGCGCGATGTTCGACTGGCGGCGCGAGGCGGTTTCGGCGGCCCCGGAATATTACCGCTGGACGCAGTGGTTCTTCACCCGGCTCTACAAGCACGGGCTGGCTTATCATAAAATGTCGCCGGTGGACTGGTGCCCGAACTGCAACACCACCCTGGCACGCGAGCAGGTGTGGGGCGACGATCGCCACTGCGAACGCTGCGGCACGCCAGTGATCAAGAAAGACCTGGACCAGTGGTTTTTCCGCACCACGCGCTACGCCGAGGAACTGCTGCGTTATGACGGCATTGATTGGCCGGAGCGCGTGCGCGTGCTGCAAACCAACTGGATCGGCCGTTCGGAAGGCGCCGCGGTACGCTTTACCACCGAACAGGGCGATACGCTGGAAGTCTTCACCACCCGCCCGGACACATTGTGGGGCGTGACCTTTATGGTGCTGGCGCCCGAGCATCCGCTGGTGGAAAAACTGACCACCGCCGGGCAAAAAGCCACCGTGGAGGCTTACGTTCAGCAAGCCAAACGCCAGACGGACATTCAGCGCGAATCGACCGACCGCGATAAAACCGGTGTGTTTACCGGCGGCTACGCCATCAACCCGGTGAGCGGCGAGCGTGTGCCGGTGTGGATTGCCGATTATGTGCTGATGACGTACGGCACGGGCGCGATTATGGGCGTGCCGGCGCACGACCAGCGCGACTTTGAGTTCGCGCGCAAGTTTGGCCTGCCGGTGCGCGTGGTGATCCAGCCGGAAGACAGCGCCCCCGCCGACGGCGATACAATGAGCGAAGCGGTGCCGGCGCACGGTACGATGGTCAACAGCGGCCCGTTGAGCGGCACGCCCGGTGATGTCAGCTTTGAGCGTGCCGTGCAGTATGTCACCGAGCTGGGCGTTGGCCAGCGCAGCATCAACTACCGCCTGCGCGACTGGTTGATTTCGCGCCAGCGCTACTGGGGTGCGCCCATCCCGATGGTCAAGTGCGCGAATTGCGGTATTTTGCCGGTGCCGGACGATCAATTGCCGGTGCTGCTGCCCGAAGATGTGGAGTGGAAACCGACCGGTGAAAGTCCGCTGAAGCTGCATCCCACCTGGCGGCATACCACCTGCCCGCAGTGCGGCGGCCCGGCCGAGCGTGAGACGGACACGATGGACACGTTCATGTGCTCGTCGTGGTATCACCTGCGCTACCTGTCGCCGTGGTATAACGAAGGACCGTTCGACCCGAAAGAATACGATTACTGGATGCCGGTGGATACTTACACCGGCGGCATTGAGCATGCCAACATGCACCTGATCTATACGCGCTTCTTCCACAAGGCCTGCCGCGACATGGGTATCACGCGGGGCGACGAGCCGATGCTGCAATTGCGCAACCAGGGTATGGTGTTGGGTGAAGATTCAGAAAAGATGTCGAAAAGCCGCGGCAACGTCATTGCGCCGGACGATCTGGTGGGGGCACACGGCGCCGATACGGTGCGCGCTTACCTGATGTTCTACGCGCGGTGGGACATGGGCGGCCCGTGGAGCAGCGGCGGCATTGACGGTGTTTCGCGTTGGATGCGGCGCTCGTGGACGATGGTGTTGGAAGAACCGGCTGATGCGCCCTTGGGCGATGCCGACGCCGTGCGCGTTCTGCGACGCAAGCTGCACCAGACGCTGCGCGCCGTGACCAACGACTTTGAGCAGTTCCAGTTCAACACGATCATCTCGCACCTGATGGAGCTGCTGAATGACCTGGTGCGTTTGAAGGGTGCCGCGTGGGGCACGCCCGCCTGGGCCGAAGCGGTGGAGATCTACACCAAGATGCTGGCTCCGGTGGCGCCGCACATTGCCGAAGAACTGTGGCAGCGCCTGGGCAAGCCGTACTCGATCCATAACGCGCAATGGCCGGCGGTGGACGAAGCCGCCGCAGCCGAGGATGAGATCACGCTGATTGTGCAGATCAACGGCAAACTGCGTGACCGCATTAATGTGCCGGCGGATATCGCCGAGGAGGACGCCAAGGCCGCGGCGCTGGCGTCGCCGGCAGTGGTGAAGCACCTGGAAGGCAAAGCCCCGCGGCAGGTGATTTATGTACGTGGGCGGCTGGTCAATATTGTGGCGTAAGACGAACGGGGCGGCGTAAGCCGCCCTGTTTTTGTTTACCGGGAGTACAATAGGAACCGTACCGCATCTTATTATGAGGAGACCCTATGCGTCTGGATGATCTGAACTTCATGGATGTCGAAGATTACTTGAAGCAGGATGATCGTATTCTGCTGGTGATGGGCGCGTGCGAGCAGCACGGCTACTTGAGCCTGATGACCGATACGCGCATTCCCCAGGTGCTGGCGGACGCG
>DAOUGY010000118.1:0-2135 GCA_034428975.1 Anaerolineaceae bacterium
CCGGGGTAAACCACCGGCGGCTGCGCGCCTTCGTTGAGGTTTTGGGGCTTGTGAATATGCCCCAGCGCCACATACGCCAGGCGCGGGTCGCGCACCATGGACGGCGCCAGGGCCAGATCGTTGCCGAGCATGATGGTGCGCTCGCCGCCCAGTTTGGCGCCCTGCACCGATGCATGGGCCGTCAGCACCACCGGCACACCCGGATCGGCCTGCCCCAACCAGCCCTGCAGCAAGGAGTGCAGGCCGTTTTCAATGTGCTCGTTGACGTCCGTCCCTTCCATTCCGGCAGACTGCATGGCAGCCATTACGCTGGAGCGTGTGACCCACGGCAGAGCAATGACCTGCAGCGGCAGGCCGTCCAGTTCACCGGCGCGGAAGAATTTCGGGCCACCCACCGCCCGGATGTGCGGCACATCCAGCGTTTCGTATTCCTGCAGGGCATGGGCGCGCCCCAGCGCCGGCGACAGGTCGTGGTTGCCAACCAGCAGCAGGGTGGGAATGCCCGCGCGCGACAGGCGCATGATGCGCTTGCCCCACTCGCGTTGAAACGTCGGCGCGGGAGCGCGGTCGCGATAGGCGTCGCCGGCAAAAATCACCAGGTCGACGCGTTCGTTCACCGCGGCATCCACAATCGCATCCAGCGCGGCCAAAAAGTCGGTCACGCGCACCGGCAGGCCGGTCTGCGGATCGCGCCGGCCCTGCCCGGCCATATCAATGTGCGCATCGGCAAAATGCAGAATTTTCATCGCTCCCCTTAAGGCTGCACGCCCAGACGGTCCAGAGCCTGCAATGCCGGCACAAAACCGGGATGCAGCGTGTTGATGGCGTAACGATAATCCGCGATGGCGGCATCGACATTGCCGGCCGCTTCCTGCGCCAGCCCGCGCCAGTAGAAGCTCTCTTCGATGTAGGCGATGCTGTCCTTGGTGTTGGCCTTGATGGCGTCTTCAATCGTCACCGTCGCCAGCGAAAGCACATCGAGGTAGCGCCCGGAATGGTAGTAGGCAAAATACGGCCCGGTTTGGTACCACAACATACGCCACGGCCGATCGGCCTGCTCGATGGTCGGATAAATGGCAAAGGCTTGATCGTAACTGTCGGCCGCGCCGGCGTAATCCTGTAAATTGACCAGACTGGTGCCGCGGTTGTACCAGGCAAAATATTGATCGCGCCCGGTCAGGGCATAGACCTCGTTCGAGGAGCGCTCAAAGGCGGCACGGAACGCGTAGGCCGGATCGGCGAAGTCTCCGAGCAACTGCATGACCGCGCTCTCATCATCCGCCGGATAGATCAGCAAAAAGATGAAGTTGAAGGCGCGCCAGTTGGATTCCAGGTCGGCATACGACACCGAAAGATCGGGCGAAATGTAGGAATCCTGGGCGATGAACACCTGGCGGGCATCGTCGTAGCCGGTGAGCACTTCATAATGGCCCATCCAGCCGTCAAAATTGCGCCCGGTGAAGCCTTTTTCCACCACCACCGGGTAGCCGGCGGCCAGCAGCTTTTTCAACAGGTCGAGCGTGCCGCCCATGCGCACCACGCCGTTCAGGTCGGTTTCTTCCAGAACGTAATCGAGCATCTCATAGGGCATGACGTTTTTATCGCCCTGCACCGGTTTGAGATAGGCGGCCGTGACCTTCTGGTTGCCGTCCCATTTCCAGTACGAGAGCGCCATGGCCAGCGTGGCCGGTCCGCAGTTGTTCCAAAGCTGGTACTCATGTTTCACGCCGCGCAAATCCACCTGCGCCGGTAAAGGCGTGGGCGGAATGGTGGGCGTGGCGGTCGGCGGCGGGGTGGCCGTGGGGCCTTCGGGGGTAGCGGTGTGCGTGGGACTGGGTTGGGCCTGCAGGGTAGCCTGCACAGCGGTAGCCACCGCCGAGTCGGTTTCCTGCCCGGGGACGAACACGTCCTGCCCGGGCGGATCAATGGCGAATTGAATCCGGCTGCGCACTTCGTCGATCCTGGGAGCGACACGCGCCCAAACCGGCGGCAGGCTGACGATCACGCCGCCCACAACGAGCAGCAGCCCGACCGCCAGAATCACGATTGTCCGTTTCTTTAACATGCCTTGATTATATCATCCCTGCAGGCTGCTTCGGCGGGCCGCAACCCACCCAAAGAGGTTGTCATCTTCG
>DAOUGY010000119.1:0-2550 GCA_034428975.1 Anaerolineaceae bacterium
CTGCTGGCCGTCCAAAATGACCACGCCGTCGCGCATGGCATCGATCACCGTGTGACGCGCCAGGGGCAGCAAATCAAACAGCCCAAATGAGGTGATTCCCAGGGTAATGGTGATCCCTGCCAGAGAGAAAGCAATGGGCGAAATATCCAGGCCGGGCGGGTTGACGCCCAGCGCATACAGCGCTACACCCCCCAGCGGCATAAAGAATGCGATAAAAAGAACCCAAGCCTGTTTATGATACATGCGCGGCAGCGCGAAGAGGGTTCGCAATATCAGCACGCCCGACGCGCTGACGGTGAGAAGGATATAGGCCATGTAGGTGAAGAAAAGCGGGCCGTGAACATACACCGCCGAATTGGTCCCCGCCGGGCCCGGCACCACATCCAGCCAGATCAGGAAATGCCATTCATTGGTCCACACCAGCCCGATGAAAAATGCCGCAGTCAGATACAGCGCCGGCCAAAACCAGCGGGCCGGGCGCAGCGTGGGGCGCACAAACTGCATGGCAAAATTCACCGTAAGCGGCACCGACAGGCTGCTGCCGATGTATTCCAATTTGGATAGCAGGATTTTATCGGGGATAGAAATCGCGGCCGCTTCCAGCATGGCAAAAAAGCTGTACAACGCCAGCGCCGACAGCGCATAAAACAGCGAACGCGCCACGGGCAATTGCCGCCGCGACCACGTGAAAATGGCGGCGACCAGGAGCGTGACCGTTCCGGCCATGTGGAAATACGGGTAAGGGCTGATCGTCCAGTTCATGAAATCGATTCCAAAAGGATTAACCAGTAGTTTAATGGGAATTCATGAATTGACAATCCATAAGATTGAAAGGTGTCAGCCTTGCAGCGCCGCGGCCGCCGCCTCCGGTTCGCGCCGCCGCGCCAGGATGAGCATCAACGGCAGCACCAGCAAATTGAGCGCGGCAAACGCCCCAAATGTTCCGGCATAACCGAGCGTGTCCACCAGCGCGCCGCCCAGCCCCAACCCAATGCCCTGTCCGACGTTGGTAAACGCCATCAGGATGGCAAACATCGAGGCGGCGATGCCGGCGACGGTGTGGGCCATGGCCAGAGCAAAAAAGGCCGCCTGATACAACCCGTACGCCAGGCCGAACAGCCCCACCAGCGCAAAGGCCAGCGCCAGCGGCGATTGCGGCGTGAGCGCCAGACCCAGCGCCATCAGCGCCAGCGAACTAACCAGCATGCCGATCAGGATGGCGCGGTGGCCCAGGCGGTCCATCAATCGGCCGCCAGCCAGCCCGCCCAGCACCACGCCGATGCCCCACACCGTGGTCAGGTTGCCCGCCACCGACAGGCCGATCTTCAACTGTGCTTCGACAAACGGATTGACCAATTGATTGGCGCCCACAATCACCAAAAATGAAATCAACCCGACCGCCGCCACCAGCCAGACCGAAACCGACTTGAACGCGCTGAAGGCCTTCCAGTCAAAGCGGCGCTGCGCGGCGCGCGGCGATTCGCGCAGGCTGAGCACCAACGGCAGCGGCAGCAGCGTCAGCCCGGCCAGCAGCCAGAAGACGGCAAACCACGAGGCCCGCTCGGCCAGCACGCCCACCGCCGAGGCCACCACAATCACGCCCACCGCCCGTCCGGCGACCATGAACCCCTGGATGATGCCCTGCTCTGCGGCCGGGGTGGTATCCAGCGCCAGGCCGTCGGTGCAGGTATCATAAAGCGCCATGCCCATCTGTAAAATGAAAGCCAACGCCACAAAACCCCAGTAATTCACTTTGGGGTCCAAAAACGGCGCAATCACCAGACAAATGGTTTGAATGGCCAGGCCGATGAGCATGTACGGTTTGCGGTAGCCCATGCCAAACAGGTTGACGCGATCGCTGAGCATGCCCAGAAAAATCTTGACCACAAAAGGGATCAGCGCGATGGACGAGAAAATGCCCACGCTGGTCATGCTCAGGCCGCGCGAGAGAAAATACAGCGCGTTGAGCGCGGTGAAGTAGCTCAAGACCGTGCCCTGCGTGAAATACAGCAGGCCAAACAGGGTGTAGCGCAGTGTGCGGGAATGGTTCATGGGGGCTCCAGGGATACACCGGGGATGAATACGATTATAGCGTTGAAGGAGAATTCTAGCGCATGACCAACACCAGCAGCAGCGCGCCGATCGCCAGCGCGCCCAGCGCCACCCACAACCAGCGCCCGCGGTTTTCCTCTTCGATCACGGGCGGGTGTTCGGCGGCGATGCGGCGCACGGTTTCCCACTCGGGCGCGCTCGGCGATTCCGGCTCTTCCGCTTCGCTGCCGTCCTCATCCTCCCAATCCCGCCGGTAGAAATCCAGCAGTCCGGGCAGATCTTCGCCAAAACGCTGTTCGAGCACAACGCGCGCCGCGGCCCGCACCGGCTCCTCGGCTTCGGAGTTGGCCAGCTCGGCCAGTACGCGAATGGCTTCCATATCGGGGATTTTGCCCAGCGCCTGCACCGCCTTGATGCGCAGCGCCGGGTTGGGCTCGCCGCGCACCACCAGCGTCAGGCCGTGCAGCAATTCACCCTGCTGCGCGTTCATGCCGCCGG
>DAOUGY010000120.1:0-4246 GCA_034428975.1 Anaerolineaceae bacterium
ATTATCAAAAAAAGGGGACGCTGGTGCGGAATACCGTGGACCTCACCAACCAGTTGAAGGGTATATGCCGCCTGCCGGGTGTTGCGTGGGCGGCCTGGCTGGTGCTTGAGGATTCGACCTGGGGGATGACGTCCAGCCATGGATTCACACGCGACCAGGAGTTGCAATGGGTTGAGGAACTGAGATCACCGGCGATGCAGAAACGGATTTCGGATGCGATCGTCAGTGGCCGCCCCGGCTGGAAATTCATGCCAGATTCTTCCGATGGGACTCAATCCTCTCACGCTTATGTTCTTCCGGATTCAACGGGCAATCGGGTCTTAATGATCGGGATTGTGGAAGGGGGCCATTCACATGAGCTTCTGCCTCAAGTCCAAAATGGAATTTCTTCAATAATGGAAGCACCCACTGCGAATCCAGAGACAGATCCCTCGCGCAACAGTCTGGCCAGAGAATTTCCGGCGGAGGAATCTCAATGGGATGGGTGTGATCCGTGTCCCATTGAAGACAGTGTGCGGCAAATGGAAGAGTGGATCGCGCAGACAGCCGGGAAAGCCCGGGTGATGCTATTTGTCGAGAAAGACGGCCGTACCTGTTGCGTGGGTCGAGCAGGCGAATTGCCGGTTGGAAAAGCGGACGATGAGAACGTTGTGATTCTTCCCATGACCCGCATCGCTCCCTGGAAAGGCCGTTGGACGGTTGTCTTTTCGGAGCCGGTCGCAGCTCCGCCACAGGATTGGATGGAGGCGGCCCAGGCGCAAGGTGAAAGCCACCGGTCCGTGGTGATGGAGTGGTTGTTACGGAAGGCATTGGATCTTGAAACCGACGCGCGCCAGATGTTGGAGAATCGTCTGGAGCATGCCACGCGCTTGATATCGCTGGGTGAACTCGCCGCAGGCGTCAGCCATGAAATGGTCAGCCCGCTGGCGACGATCAGCGGGTTCCTGCGCATGGCGCTGGAGGACATTGATCCGCAAAGCCCGGTCTACGATGATTTGACACTTTCGTTGCAAGAGAGCGATCGGTTGCGTGACCTCGTGGGGCGCATGCTGGATCTGGCGCGCGTACCGGACCGCATCTTTCGCAGCGTGGACGTGAACGATTTGACGCGCGATGTGTTGGCGTTGACTTTCCCGAGCATGCGCATGGCCGGGGTGAAAGTCGACACCGAGCTTCAGAATGACCTGGCGACCATTGAAGCGGAGCCGGCGAGTTTAAAGCAAGTGATGATCAATTTGATCCAAAATGCCATTCAGGCGATGCCTGACGGGGGAAGCATTCGCATTCACACAGGCGAAGGCGAACGTTGTGACCAAAAAGGCATCGTTTGGCAAATTGTCGACACCGGGCCGGGGATTCAACCGGAAAGCCTCCCCAAAATCTTTGAACCCTTCTTCACCACAAAACCGAGAGGCGCCGGCACAGGACTTGGATTGGCCATTGTGCGGTCGATTGTGCAGACTTGCGGGGGTGAAATTGAGGTAGCCACCACGGTGAATCAAGGAACGGCGTTCACCATTTGGCTGCCCATCATGAAAGATTCGGGGGGGCAAATTGTCTGAGCGGATATTGGTGGTGGATGATGAAGCCGGAATTGTTCGGCTTTGCCAGCGAATGCTGGACAAGGCCGGGTATGATGTTTTAACGTCGACCAATCCTGCGGAAGCCTTGAAGACCCTATCGAGCGAGCGAATTGACCTGATGCTCACGGATATTCGCATGCCGATCATGGATGGTTTTGAGCTGATCCGGCAGGCGAAGAAGACGCAGCCTGATCTGGCGGTGGTAGTCATGACCGGGTTTGGCACCGTGGAAACGGCCATCCAGGCATTGCAACGCGGCGTGGACGGCCTGATTTTGAAGCCGTTTGGGCGCGGTGACGAACTGCTTGATTTGATTCAGCGGACGATTGAGGAGAGCCGGCAGAAGAAGGATGTTGACCGGCTGCATGTGCTGCGGCCGCTGTTCGACGTCAGCCGCACATTGTTCATGGAAACCTCGCTGCCCGAGTTGAAATTGCTGGTGCTCAACTCGATATCGGGCATGTTGCAAACCTTCAACGTGGCGATTTATGAAAAGGTCGGCGAGACGTGCGATCTTGAACTGGTCATCGGGCGAAATTTTCCCAACCCCTGCCCTCCGCTGACTTCAATGTGTTGCACGGCGCTGGCGCAGAACGATGTGGTGATTGAAAATCTCTCCGCGCTGGGTGTGGCCGAATTGGCCGGGGTAGGCACCACCATCATCGTGCCGGTTGTGACGCAGCGCGCCCACTACGTGCTGGCCGCGGGTCGGGCGCCGTCAGCGCCTGTGTTCACCGATGCCGACGTGGAAACCATGCTGATCCTCTCGCATCAGGCGGTCAGCGCGTTGGACAACGCCCGCTTGTACAGCGACCTGCGCGAGAACATGCGCCGGGTGGAGGAATCGCGCAATGCGCTGGTGCAAGCCGAAAAGATGGCCGCGTTGGGTCGGTTGACGGCGTCGGTGGCTCACGAGATCAACAATCCGCTGCAATCGATCAGCAACTGTCTGCACCTGGCCATGCGCCATGATTTGCTGCAGGAACGCCGTGACCAATATATCGAAATGGCGCAAACCGAAGTGGGGCGGCTGGCGCGGACCGTTCGTGGTATGCTGGATTTCTATCGAACGGGGAAGGCCGGCAAGGAGTACTGGCAGATCGGTGAAGTGATCACTGATGTGCTGAATATCCTCCAGCCACAAATTGACCAAAAGGGTGTGGAGATCCGGCTGAACCTGCCCAATGACCTCCCGAAGGTGCATATTGAAAAAGATCACATCCAGCAGGTGTTCTTTAACCTTTTCCTGAATGCCATGGAAGCCATGGAAGGCCAGGCGACGGAACGCGTGGTATGGTTGGATGTGTCGGATGCAAATCCCTGGTTGTTGATTCGAGTGGAAGATTCCGGCCCGGGCATTCCAGAACCGGTACGCTCACGAATTTTCGAGCCGTTTATGACGTCCAAAGCCAACGGAACCGGCCTGGGGTTGTCGGTCAGCTACGGAATTGTTGAGGCACACAAGGGAAAATTGGAGCTGGTTCAGTCCAATCATGAGCATGGCGCCTGTTTTGAAATCCGGTTACCAGTAAGGGAACACTATGCCGAAAGCCAGGATACTGATCGTTGACGATGAAGCGCTTGCATTGATGACCTTAAGCGAAATCCTTCAACTGGAAGGATACGAGGTCACAGCCGTCACCAGTGGTGAAGCGGCGGTTCGAGCACTGCGCGCCAATACTTTTAATTTGATGATCTTGGATCTTAAAATGCCGGGTATGAGTGGATTGGAAGTGCTGCCCAAGGCGCTGGAACAACAGCCGCAATTGAAGGTGATCATTCTGACGGCGTATGCCTCGCTGGATTCAGCAATCATGTCCATCCGGTACCGGGTGACCGATTATCTGCTGAAACCCATTTCTCCGCCGGAGATTATCCAGAGTGTCAACCGGGCATTTTCACCCTGGGAGCATAGTTTGAGTGAGGACGGCAAAAATGCGGCTTCCCCTGGCGGAAGCAAGTATACACGGGTTAATTTCCGATCCGGCGGCAGTCTACCGGAGGATGTGACGATCGATTTTTTGAAGCGTGAAATCAACACAGAAAAAAACATGGTGGAGCTGACGCCGACCGAGGCGCGCATCATCAGCGTGTTGTATGAACACCGCGGGTTGCTGGTGATGCATGATGAGCTGGTCTGGCGGGTGCAAGGCTATAAAGTGGCGCTGACCGAGGCAGCCCAAATTCTACGCCCCTTGATGAGCCGCCTGCGCAAGAAACTGTCCATTTTCCCCGGAGGGGAGGAATGGATCCACAATGTGCGCGGATCGGGCTATGTTTTTGAGGTGGAAAGCGAATAACTTCGATCAGGATTTGGACGGCCAGGAAAGATCTGTGGGGGCAATGCGCGGGGGATTGAGCCACGAGAGGATTCCGGTGGTGTGACGTTTGTGCGGAGTGGGACGGTCAAAGCCTACCAGCAATAAATTGACGCATAACATAGCGGTACCGATCCATTGCAGGGGGGTAAGCCTTTCGCCGAGCGCCAGATTGGCTACGACGACCGTAACCAGCAATTCGCCCAGGCCGACCAGGGCGGTCTGCAAGCCACCAATTTTCTTGACCCCCATGAAGAGAGTTACGCGCGCCATGAAGGTGATGACACCCAGCCAGATGACCGGCATCCATGATGTGCCCGGCGGGGGCAGGCGCAGGTCAAAAAT
>DAOUGY010000121.1:0-20693 GCA_034428975.1 Anaerolineaceae bacterium
CGCGGCTGCCCGGCATGATCAAATTTCCAAAACGGCACGCCGTCCCGCGTCGCCATCTTTTCCAGCTTGCCGCCGCAACTCACCGCCAGCATACGGCAGCCCTGCCCGAGGGCGCGCTCATAGGCCGAAAGGGTTTCTTCGGTGTTGCCCGAATGCGAGGAGGCAATGACCAGCGTTTCCGGGCCGCATGCCCAGGCCGGCAGGTCGTAATCACGGTGCACGCTGACCGGCACGCCGACACGCGGCGCCAGGTAGGCTGCCAGCAAATCTGCGCCGATGGCCGATCCGCCCATGCCTGCCACCACCACCGAGCGTATGCCCGCCATATCCGGCAGCGGCAGGTTTTGGCCGAGTGCCCAGGCGTGCTCCAACTGTTCGGGCAACCCATCGATCTCATCGATCATGCGGTAGGTATCCAGCGCTTGCATGGCTGCGGTGTCGTCGAGGTTCATGATTGTCTCCTTCGCAAGATGTGGTTCAAGGCGCTGCCCAGGTATGAAATTCCAGAATCACTTCGCCGTCCGTACCGGTGGACAACAGGCGGATATAACCGGGGTAACCTTCATTCGAAATATAGCACAGATACTGGCCTTCCATCAGGCCGGCGACCGGCAGGGGCAGTGTGTCCGAAGCCGAAAGGCAGTCCTCCACCAGCGGCAGGCGATCGCCGTACATGGTCAACGCGCTGCCGTTTAACGGCGTCAACGCCTCGTCCGGTTCGCCGTTCAATCCCAGGTCGGCGGCTTCGTCTGCACTCTTGGCGGCAGCGTCCACATCCAGCCCCTCGCCCAACAGCAGTGAAACCACTCCGCTGGAGAACGTTGCCGGCGTGGCCTCGGCGGTGGGCGAACCGGTGGGCGTCAGAGTATTGACCGGCAGCACCTCAATCATCACCCAGAACGGCGATTCACCGCCCGGACCCAGGCCAAACATTTGCCCGGCCTCATTGCGCAGCTTCCAGTAACTGTAATACGAGCGCGCCTCTACGGGGGCCTGCATGTCCACGCTCAAATCAATCGCCTGCCCCGGTTCCACTCGCGTCTTCAGCAGCCGTTCGCGCACCATACCCAAATCGTCGCCGGAAAACCAAACCACAGCGTACGTCTCGGTCCACGCGCAGCTGCCCGTGTTGACCAGCCGCCAGGTTTTGGTGAAATCTTCGCCCGGCTGCAACACGCTGCCGTCCGGGATGCTGATATCAATCGGAGTACCGCCCGCCGCGCGATCACAGGGGATTGTTTCAGCGGGGGTGCTCGCCGCAACCGGCGCGGTGAGGGTCGGCATGGGGGTTGAGGATTGCGCGCCGTTTTGGGCCGGATTGCCGGCGCGGGGCGTTTCCGACAGGCGCGCCGAGATGGTTGGATAAATGCCGCCGGCCTGCGTGGTCAGGGTAGCCTGAAAATCAGGCGTCAGACCGTTGCAGGCCGCCAGAGAAAAGAGCAAGAAAGCCGATATGGAAAGAACCGATGTGTATTTCATACAGACCAACATTGTATTTTACCGCAGATTCGCGCGTTTTCAGCTTACAGTCGTGCCCCGGCAACCAATTGGCGATATCGCCAAATTGAGGCAAATCCACCGTTTTATTTTCGGATAAACTTGGTACAATTAAGATCCAAACACTCAATGCAATCTGGGAGACCAACCCATGCATCCTGCCGGACAATGTTTTCAAGTGGTGCAGTACACCCGAAAAGGATTTCATGAAACCCAGGCGCGCGTCATCACCGAAGCGCCGGTCAGTTTAACGGTCAATGGTCAGGTCTGGTTGACCTTTACCTGCACGCCCGCCCTGTTGGAAGAACTGGCGCTGGGTTTTTTGTTTAATGAGGGGGTTATCCAAAGCCACAACGACGTGCTGGGCGTACACGTTTGCAAAGACGCCACCAATATCGATGTGTACCTGCACCACACGCCCCAGCGCCCCACGCACTGGCAGCGCACCTCCGGCTGCACCGGCGGCGTTACCAGCGCGGAGCCGGCCCTTCCGACAGCGCCGCTCACCGATTTTTCACCGGTCGACGCCGACATGCTGCTGGATAACATGGAGCTGCTTTTCCGATCGCAGGAACTCTACCGGGAAGTGCGCGGGGTGCACTGCTCTGCGTTGAGCGACGGCGAACGGGTGGTGCTTCAAGCGGAAGACATCGGCCGCCACAACACCATCGATAAAATCGCCGGTTTGTTATTGCGTCACCCTCTTGAGCTGAGCCGCCGCATCCTTCTCACCACCGGGCGTGTATCCTCCGAGATGCTGCAAAAGTCCGCGCGCATCCACGCCGGTGTGGTGCTGTCGCGCACCTCACCGACCTCCCGTTCCATCGAACTGGCAGAGCGCCTGGGCATCACCTTGATCGGTTACGCCCGCCGCGACCAGTTTACCGTGTACGCGCATCCCCAACGCCTGGCGTTCGCCGCGGGCGATGTGCTGCGCCTGGAAACCACCCGTCTGGTGGAATGCTAACCCTCCGCGCGGGCCAGCGCTTCCACAGCGGTGAATTCCTCCGGCGTGTTGACGTTCAGAAATGAGCGCCCCTGCGGATCCAAACGGCGCGTTTCCTCCGGTTCCATCCGGCGCACCTTAACAGCATCGAACCACGATATCATGCGGCGCTGTCCAGCGTCGAGCGCCGCCTTCACCGCCGGCAGGCAGGTCTCGCGGCGATAAACGGCATGCAGCGGTTCCCAACCCTCTGTGCTGACCGGAATCACCACATCGGCGCCTTCCACCTGCAGCAGGCGCGCCTGCTCGGCCAGCAGTTCCGCGCGGATCAGCGGCATGTCGCAGGCCACCACCATCACCAGTGGGTGGCGCGCCGCCAGCAAGGCGGTGTACAACCCGCCCAGCGCCCCGCTGCCCGGCAGCACATCCTCGAACACCGGCAGGTTGAGAAAACGCATCTCTTCCGGGGTGTTCGAAGTGATCAGGACTTCATCCGCCAGCCCGCGCACGCGTTCGATCACCCGCGCAATCAGCGGCTGGCCCAAAAACGACAGCAGGGCTTTGTTTTGCCCCATTCGGCGGGATTCGCCCCCCGCCTGGACAACGATTGTGATCATACTTTAATTATAATGGATAGGTACTCCACCGTGAAATCGCTGGATCGCAGCACACGCAGCTTCACCCCACAGGAGGTTCCATGACCGAGTTCGATCTAACCCCTCTGCGAAAGATCCTGCCGCGCTATGCGCCTCAGGGACGCACGGCGCTGTTGCCGGCGCTGCACGCCGCGCAGGAAATCTACGGCTACCTACCCGAGCCGGTAGCCGCCGAAGTCGCCGGCGCCCTGGGCGTTCCGCTGGCCGATGTGTTTGGTGTGATCGACTTCTACGCGCTCTTTTACCGCGAACCGGTTGGCAGCACCGTCATTCACGTCTGCAACGATCCCGCCTGCGCCCTGGCCGGTTCGGAAAGCGTGTTCAAAATGGTCTCACAGAAGGTCGAACTGAATCTCCAAACCCACGCGCCCAGCATCACCCTCGAGCGCGCGCCCTGCCTGGGCTTATGCGAACACGCTCCCGCCATGCTGGTGCGCGGTAAACCCGTGGCCTCCGCCGATCGTAGCACGTGGGATGATCTCGTGTCCGGCAAAGCCCACCGGCCGTCCACCATTGTCGGCGGTGATATGCGTCTGTTGACCGCCAACTGCGGGCGTGGACGCACCACCTCGCTGGCGGAATATGAAGCCTCGGGCGGCTATCAGGGTTTGCGCCGCGCACTGCAAATGGGTTCGGCGGCGGTGATTGCCGAAGTCAAGCAGGCCGGGCTGGTCGGGCGCGGCGGCGCGGCCTTCCCCACCGCCGTCAAGTGGGAAAGCACGGCGCGCGCCGAAGGATCACCCAAATATCTGGTGTGCAACGCCGATGAAGCCGAACCCGGAACCTTTAAGGACCGCGTGGTGATGGAGGACGATCCGCACCGCGTATTGGAAGGCATTCTTATTGCCGCATTCGCCATTGGCGCGCCCAAAGGTTACATTTACATTCGCGGCGAATACACCATGGCTTATCAGGCATTGGAATACGCCGTGCAGGAAGCCGCCGCCGCCGGGTACATCGGCAGCCACCTTCTGGGCAGCGATTTCAGCTTCGATCTGGAGCTGCGCCGCGGCGCGGGTGCGTATATTTGCGGTGAAGAAACCGCCCAGTTCGAGTCCATTGAAGGCAAGCGCGGTTTCCCGCGCATGAAGCCGCCCTTCCCCACCACCCACGGCCTGTTCGGCAAGCCGACCGTAATCAACAACGTCGAAACGCTCTCCAATGTGCCGCTCATCCTCACCCTTGGCGCCGAAGCCTACCGCGCTTACGGCACAGAAAAATCGCCCGGGCCCAAGCTCTTCTGCGTCTCCGGTGATGTAGCCCGCCCCGGTCTGTACGAAGTGCCTTTCGGCGTCAGCTTCCGTCACTTGCTCCGCGACCTGGCCGGCGGGGTGCGCAACGGTCGCAACCTGCAAGCCGCCCTGTTCGGCGGCGCGGCCGGCGCTTTTGCCACCGAGCAACAGCTCGATACGCGTCTAACGTTTGAAGATCTGCGCGCCGCCGGGCTGCCGCTGGGCTCCGGCGTCATCACCGTCTTCGACGACACGCGCGACATGCGCGATATCGTCCTGCGCCTCAGCCGCTTCTTTGCCGATGAATCTTGCGGCAAGTGCTATCCCTGCCAGATGGGCACCCGCCGGCAGTACGAGATCATCCAGCGCGTGGCCAAAGGACGGCCGCTGCCGGGAGATGTCGAACGTCTGCAGGACGTCGGCTGGACCATGACCGACTCGTCGTTGTGTGGCCTGGGTCAGACCGCCGCATCGGCCGTGCTCAGCGCGCTGCGCCTCTGGCCGCACTATTTCCAACCCGTCGATCGGAATTGAACCACCTGAAAAGGAACCCACCATGCCCGATACGATCCATTTGACCATTGACGGAAAACCGGTCACCGTCCCGCCCGACACCACCATCCTGGCGGCCGCCGCCGAACTGGGCATCACCATCCCCACCATCTGTTACCATCAGGCCACCACGGCCAACGCGCTCTGCCGCATGTGCGTGGTGGAGGTGCAGGGCGCGCGCACGCTGGTGCCGTCCTGCGCGGCCAAAGTCAGCGAGGGGATGCAGGTGCAAACCGCCAGCGAACGCGTTACGCGCGCCCGGCGCACCATACTGGAGATGCTGCAATCCAGCGTCGATTTGAGCGATGCGCCGGAAATTCAACAGATGATCGCCGACCATCAGGCCGACGAACTGCGCTTCCCCGAAGCCGGGCGGCGCGAATCGCCTGTGCTGGAAGACAACCCCATGTTCATCCGCGATTATTCCAAATGTGTGCTGTGCTGGCGTTGTGTGCAGGTGTGCGCCGATGACGCCCAGTACGCTTTTGCCATCAATTTCAGCGCGCGCGGCTACGAGACCCAGATCAGCACATTCTTTGACAAACCCCTGCCCGAAACGTCGTGCGTCTTCTGCGGGCAGTGCGTGGGTGTCTGCCCCACCGGCGCGCTCAAGCCCAAGCGCCAGTGGCTCTTCGAGCAAGGGCGCACACCAGACGAAATCATGGACCTGACCCGCAGCGAACGCCGCCGGCGCATGCGCCGCGACGCTTCGGTGCAAAGCTGAAAGGCGGAGGAAAACATGCAGCCGGATCGAATTGTCTCCACCACCTGTCCGTACTGCGGCGTGGGCTGCAATCTGCACCTGCACCTGCGCGGCGACTTTATCTACAAAGTCACCTCGCCCTTTGACGGTATCGTCAACCACGGTAATTTATGCGTCAAAGGCCGCTTTGGCTACGATTACCTGTACAGCAAGAAGCGCGTCACCGTCCCGTTGGTGCGCAAAACACCCCAAAAACCCGGCCAGCGCACCCAGGCCTTCGACCTATCCGAATGGCGTGAAGTGAGCTGGGACGAAGCCCTCGACCTGGTGGCCGACCGCCTGGTAGAGATCTATCAGCGCGACGGCAGTCAGGCCATGGCCACGTACTGCTGCGCCAAAGCCACCAACGAAGACAACTACCTGCAGCAAAAGCTGTACCGCTCGCTCTTCCGCTCCAACCATGTGGATCACTGCACGCGCCTGTGCCACGCCGCCAGTGTGGTGGCCTTACAGCAGGCGGTGGGTTCTTCGGCCATGAGCAACGCTGCCGCCGAAGTGGCCGACACGGATGTGTTCATCGTCACCGGCAGCAACACCACTGAGAACCACCCGATCATCGCCATCCAGATGAAAGCCGCCGTGGAAAAACGCGGCGCCAAATTGATCGTGGTCGACCCACGCCGCATCGAGCTGGTCGATTACGCCGCGCTCTGGCTGCCCGAAAAGCCCGGCACCGATGTCGCCGTCTTTTCGGCCATGGCGCATGTCATCCTCAAGGAAAAGCTCTACAACCAGTCGTTCATCGACGAGCGCACCGAAAACTTCGCCGAGTTCGCCGCCTCGATGGAAAAGTTCACGCCCGAGTATGCCGAAAGCATCTCCGGCGTCAACCGAGAATTGATCATCCAGGCGGCGCGCATGTACGCCACCGCCCAAAAAGCCACCATCTACTGGGCGCTGGGCATCCCCGAATCGTCGCACGGCACCGCCAACGCCCTCTCGCTGATCAACCTCGGCCTGCTCACCGGTCACATCGGGCGCAAAGGCACCGGGCTCAATCCGCTTCGCGGGCAGAACAACGTGCAAGGCGCGTCGGATTCAGGTGCCATGCCGTGGCACTACCCCGGTTACCAGCGCGTCGACAATGAGGCTGCCGCTCTGAAATTCGAAAAAGCCTGGAACATCGAGCCCGGCGGGTTGAACCGTGTGCCCGGCCTGACCACCACCGAGATCCTCGGCTCGGTGGCGCCCGGCGGGGTGCGTTCGCTGCACATCATGGGCGAGAACCCGATGATGTCCGAGCCGAATCTCAACCACACCCGTCACCAGATGGAACAGCTTGAATTTCTCGTCGCGCAGGATCTGTTCATCAATGAGTCCGGCGCCTTTGCCGATGTCTTTCTTCCGGCGGCATCCTGGGCGGAGAAGGACGGCACCTTCACCAACACCGACCGGCGCGTGCAGCGCGTGCGCAAAGCCATTCAACCGCTCGGTCAGGCGCGCGCCGATTGGGAAATCATCTGCGATCTGGCCAAACGCATCGAAAAACGCCTGGGCCGCCCCAACAGCCCATACTGGGACTACACGCACCCCTCGGAAGTATTGGAAGAGATGGGCCGCGTGGTGCCCGATTACGCCGGCGTCAAGTATCATCGCATCGACAAAGTCGGCTTGCAGGTGCCCGTCTGGGATGACGAACACCCCGGCACGCCCATCATGTTTGTGGAAAAATTCCCGCGCGGGCGCGGCAAGTTCCACCCGTTGGAATACACCCCCAACGCTGAAATGCCCGACGAGGACTACCCCTTCATTCTCACCACCGGGCGCGTGCTGGAACACTGGCACGGCGGCTCGATGACGCGCAACTCCACGCTGAACGAGCTGTACCCCGAAGCGATGGTCGAGATCAATCCCGCCGACGCCGCCCGCCTGGGCGTGCAGTTCGGCGACGCGCTGCGCGTCACCTCACGGCGCGGCACGCTGGTGCTGCGTGCGCGGGTAACGCCCAAAGCCAACATTGGCGTGGTGTTCATCCCCTTCCATTTTGCCGAAGCCGCCGCCAATTTGCTGACCATTGACGTGGTCGACCCGCAGGCCAAGATCCCTGAATACAAAGCCTGCGCGGTGCGCATCACGCCGGTGGCGCTTAGCGAGCTGCCCGACCCGCTCGCCTACCAACCGCGCGGCCGCTACTAGAAACGCCACCCGTGGGTTTAATACAAGGCGCAGCGCGCGCCGCCGGGGTTTCCCGTACGGCTTCGCGCTGCGCCTTTTCGTTTGGCAGGGCCGAAAAATTAATCTTTCTTCAAATTCGCCACAAGATCCAGGAACTCAACCCACTCCTCATGAAAGAAGTGCAATGTGATGTTGTTCAGTTCAAGATGATAAGTGGTCTCGCCGTCCGGCTCATCCGCCTTCCAGGCCATGTAGTTGTCGGTTTCCGCCAGGGTTTCCGTCTTGGGGTCCATCGGGTTTGCCATCGTTCAACTCCTTCGTAATTTGACAGAATCACACAATTCCCTAATGGGATGAAAAACGTTGGCGCAGGTTTCGAAAAAATCGTTCCACCTTGCGCTGAATGTATCCGCCCAGACGCATCAGGCGCCGGCGCGCCGGCGAAGGCGGGGGCGGCGCCTGCTCGGTGACGATGTTGGTCCAGGGGTCCAAATCCAAGAACTTCAAGCTGATGTACTCAAAAATCAGTTTGACCGTCGCCAGCACCGGAGCGGCCAGCAGCATGCCGATCACGCCCAGCAGGTTCAGTCCGACCAGCACCGCCACCATCACCGCCGCCGGGTGCACGCGCAGCGCATCGGCCATCAGGCGCGGCGTGACGAAGGTGTCCATCACATAGTCCGTCACATACGCAATGCCCACCACCATCAGCGCGTACGCGATGGGCGACATGCCAAACAGCGTGGTGCCCTGAAAGTACGCCACCAATCCGTAGGTCATCCAGGCGACGAACGGGCCGACATACGGCACAAAGCGCGCCAAACCGGCCAGCAGCGCCAACCCGTAGAAGTAGCGCACGCCCAGCGCGCCCAACAGTATGGCATAGATGACATAGGTGATGACAAAGATGATCATCTGC
This sequence comes from Anaerolineaceae bacterium, assembly GCA_034428975.1. Lineage (GTDB taxonomy): Bacteria > Chloroflexota > Anaerolineae > Anaerolineales > Anaerolineaceae > DAOUGY01. Next base: position 8,681 of record DAOUGY010000121.1, read on the forward strand.
CCGCGCAGGAAGGCATTCCAGATGCGACCCAGCTCGCTGCCGATCATCTTCAGGTCGCGGTCATAGCCCGGAACGCGCAGGCTGATGATGCGCTCTTTCACGCCGCCGCTCTCGCCGACGATGAAGTACGACAACCAAAACGTGAACAGCCCCCACACCATCAGGTTCACCGCACCGGAAGCGATCGCCCCCACTACGTTGCCCAGATTGGATAACAGCGGCTGCACCACGTTCAACAATTGATTGCCCCAGTATTGCAGGTCGAGGGTTTTGAAGTCAAATACAAACGGCCCCAGCACATAGTGCGCGGTGGTCAATTGATCCAAAAAATTCGGCAGCGCCTTAATCGCATTTTGCAGTAGCACAATCAGGCTTTGCACCTGCTCCACCAACGCCAGGCCGCCCCAGGCCAGCAAGCCCAGGAAGGCAAGAAACAGGAGGATGTAAAGCAGGTTGACGACCAGTTTCCAGGGCAGGCGCAGTTTGCGATGAATCCAATCGGCCAGCGGCTGCACCAGGTAGGCAAAGATGAATGCCACCAGAATCGGGCCGACCAGATTTTGAAAACGGACCACCAGGGCCGCCGCCAACGCAACCAACGACAGCGCTACCACCAGCTTGGTGGTACTTCCCCAGCTGGGGCTGTGCGCGGCGGATTCCGGCGGTTGCAGGTTGGGGTCAGGCATAGCGTTCATCGTTACATCCGATTCTAGCCGGGATCAGGCATTCCGGCAATACAAACGGCCGCCCAATTTGGCGGCCGTCCGGTGGGCTGGATGAAATCATCAAGGGCAGGTGTTGGCTTGAATGGCATTGAACACGGAACCAAACAGAGCGCACCAGTTGTTGCGGCTGCTGTCGATGATCAGCAGCGCGATGATGCAGAACACCAGCAGCACGCCCACCACGATCAGCGTGATCACCGCCCAATTGGGCAGCTTGCGGCGCGGAGCTTCCTCATCTTCTGGCGAAAGCGGCACTTGACCGGCGTACCCCACCGGGGCCGGGCCTTGCGGCGGGTAGGTTTCCGGGTAATACCCGTAGGCGGGGGGGTGCGCGCCAGGCGCGGGCGTTTGAGGTGCAGCGGGGTACCCCTGCGGGTAGGCTTGCGGCGGAGGCGGATAACCGCCCTGTTGCGGTGGGTAGGGCGCATAGCCCGGCGCAGGCTGCGGCGGCAGCCCGTATACTGGCGGCTGGGGGGCCGCCCCATAACCAGGCGGCGGTGTTTGCGGCGGCGTCTGCGGGGCGGGAGCGTAAATCGGGGGCGCCTGCACAGCCGGCTGAACCGGCGGACGCATCATCGGCGCGGCAATGGTGGCATCCGCCGGCGGCTGCACCACCTCAAACACCAGGCTGATCTGCTCGCCCAGCGCCACCACCATGCCCGGGCGCAGGATCATCGGCCCCATCAGGCGTTCGCCGTTGATGAACGTGCCGTTGGTCGAACCCAGGTCTTCGATGGCATACTGCCCGGCCTGAGCGAAAATGCGGGCATGCCGGCGCGACACCTCGCCGTCATTAATCACAATATCGTTGGTCAGTTCACGACCAATGAAAATTTCAGCTTTTTCCAGTGGAAAATCTTTGCCCGGCGTGGGTCCGGCATTCATCACGAACCGGCTGATCAGGCTCATGTGCTCCTCCTCCAAACGATCTGTCCCTAGTGTAGCCCCAATCCAAATGAAAGTCAACGCCGCGTGCTCCGGCACGCCAGCGCAAATCATCCTCTTCACAATGTAGACGTTGTTCGGAAAAAAAACGATCCCACGAATATGGGATCATCCCACCTTCGTGGGATTAAAAGGTCAACCCCGCCATGCCGTGTGTCGCTTAGTTCTGAACCTGCAAAAGCAGGTTAGGTCTTTCCAGGCGAGGTTCGCCTTGGCCGAAGCCTATCGCGATTCTACCAAGAGAAAGAGCCGATTTTGTGGGTGTTGGCTCAGAACCGGTTGTGCGACAGCACGAGCACAGCAGGGTCAACCTTTTTATACCACAAATTAAATGCCTTGTACAGTAACCCTAAAATCGGTCAAGATTCGTTGGTTTTTCGCGCTGGCTTGCGATTTAACTCCTGTTGCAAAACCGCCTCGATATCAATCATGCGCACCGAACCATGATAAACCGCTTCCTGGATGTTCCCGGTTTGCTGCAGCACGCGCATCACCGCTTCCATCTTGTCCGTGCTTTCCAGGCAGTCTTGCATCACTTCAAGAATTTCCTCGTTTTGCGGTGGATGAGCCTTAAAATGCTCCTCGAAGTACTGCAGCCCGCCTTGAATGATAGTCAACGAGCTGTTGAGATAATGCGACAGGGTGATGACCGTGTGGTTGACGGTTTCGGCGGCAACCAGTTGGCGGGAGAGTTCCTCTTTCTCACGCTCCAGGCGCGTCTCATGCAGTGCCCGGTCAATCGCGCCGCGCACTTCATCCAGCGTGAAGGGTTTGACCATATATTCGCGCACCCCCAGCCGGAACACCTCGGCCGCGATGCGCTCCGAGCCATGCATGGTCATAAAGATGACCGGGGCACGGTTGGAGGCTTTGCGCAGCTCTTCCAGCATTTGCAACCCGGTCATGCGCGGCATGCTCATATCCAGCATGATCAAATCCGGGTTCTGCTCCAGGGCCGTCTCCAAACCGGCCTGACCATCCGCCGCGGTCAGCACATCATACCCCAACGGCACCAGCACATATTGTTTGAGAAATTGGCGGATTTCCTGGCTGTCATCCACCACCAGAATACGTTCCTTGGCCATGCGCACCTCAATTCGGTTCCAGTCCTTCCTCAAATCATACGTCCTCGCGCCACGACTGTCAAATCCTTCGCGCCGGGATATCCCCGCCCGGCGTCATACGCAGCCCGCTTGACACGCTCCAACCGCTTCTGTATACTGATGGCAGCACACGGTTCCCCGCATTTCCAATAGAGGTGGTCCCATGAAGATTCAGGCGAGAGTGATCCTCCTGAGTGCGCTTCTGATTGCCCTGCTGGTCGGCTGCGCCTCCAATGAGCAAACCTTGCAAGTGAAGAATGCCTGGGCGCGCCCGGCCGCTTCCGGCGAGAATAGCGCGGTGTATTTCGTCATTGCCAATACTGGCCAGGCCGACCGCCTGCTCTCCGCCTCCGGCGATGTGGCCCGCTCCGTCGAGGTGCACATGAGCCAGATGGACAGCTCAGGCATGATGCAAATGATCGAGCAGGACGCCGTGGACATCCCTGCCAATTCCGAGGTCGAATTCAAAATGGGAGGGTTGCACGTCATGCTGGTGGAGTTGACCCGTGACCTGAAAAACGGCGAAACCATCACCATCACGCTCCATTTCGAAAAAGCCGGGCCGATCACAGTCGATGCCGGCGTGAAAATGCCCTGAACCATGCCCGCCATCCGTGCCTTCATCGCTCTCGACCTGTCCGTCGACGTTCGAAAACAACTCGGCGGCATCATCCAGCAGTTACAAGCCGCCGGACTGCCGGCCGTGCATTGGGTACACCCCAACAACATTCACCTCACCCTCAAATTCCTTGGGGATGTTTCTCCTTCCAATCTTGAAATTCTCACCCGCCTGCTGCACACCGAAACCGCCCGCCACCGTCGATTTGAAGTTCAGGTTGGTGGGCTGGGCGCATTTCCATCCATACATCGCCCGCGCGTCATCTGGGTGGGCGTCCAAGCGCCGCCGGCTCTGGGGGCTTTGCAACGTTCCATCGATTCAGAAACGGTGCGCCTCGGCTATTCCTCCGAGGATCGTCCCTTTTCACCCCACCTGACGCTCGGCCGGGTGGCGCACAATGCCACGTCGGTCGATGTGCAGCGAATTGCCGACGCTCTGACCCACATCCATGTGGGCGACCTGGGGACAGTGCCTATGCAGGATGTGCGCTTATATCGCAGCGACCTGCGCCCGGAAGGGGCCGTCTACACCCAGCTGTTCAGCGCGGCATTGAGTCAATAAATCCCCATTTTATGTTAAAATAGGGCACAATCCGGCCGGCGTCCCGCCGCCGGATGAAATCAACGCGTATTGTGAAACGAGGTGAAGTCTGAACACGCTTGAAGTTGCCCGCACCATCGTGAATGCCCTGGATGACAAGAAAGGCGAAAACATCCTGCTGCTCGATATTCACGAATTGGCCTCCTTTGCCGATTATTTTGTGATTTGCTCGGCCACCAGTGACCGCATGCTTGACGCGCTGGCCTCGGCCGTATTGGAAACCGTCAAACAGCAGTACGGGATCATTTCGCGCAGTGAAGGCGAAGCCCGCGAAGGCTGGGTCGTGGTGGATACCGGCGACACCATCGTGCACCTGTTCTCGCCCGACCAGCGCGACTATTATCGTTTGGAACAGCTCTGGGAACGCGGCAAAGTGCTGATGCGCATGCAGTAATCCTCCGGGTTCAACAAAAAAAAGCAGGGCAGCCGATTGGCTGCCCTGTTTGTTGATACAATTGCCGGAATTACTTCAACGTTTGCAGGAACGTCACCACCTGCCAGATTTGATCGTCCGACAGGTCCAGGTGGGCGGGCATCGACGCGCTCAAACCCGCCGCCGAGCCACCCTCTTTGATGACCCAGAAGAGGAAGTCTTCGCCGTCAGTTTTCACCTTGTCCGCCAGATTGGCCGGAGCCGGCTGCAAAGAAGCCGCCGCCGGGCCGTCGCCCTTGCCGGCATCGCCGTGGCAGGACGCGCAATAGGTGGTGTAGGTTTCCTTGCCGGCGGTGGCGGCATCGGCATTCCCGGCCAGCGGGTTGGTCTTGCCGGCATAGGCCGCCGGAACGCTCTTCCGGGTGGTTTCGCCCGATGACTGCGAAGCCCCACCTCCGCCGCAAGCCGTCAAAATCAGGGCACCGGCGATCAGTACAACGAGCAAAACGAGCACATTCTTTTTCATCCGTATCCTCCACTCGTGCGGGAAATATTAGTTGAAAACCATATCAATTATATCTAATTTTGATTCGCTTGCAAGTTAATGGTTAAACATTGACCATATAGGTCTAATTACTAACCATCTCCACCCTTTTTTAGGATATATGTCACTACCCATTCGGCGGTGAAGGGATTAAATTAACCAGAACACAACGAAATTTGATCTCAATGATCTTAGAGGTGAAAAATGTTTCGCATCAGCCGTCGTCTGGACTATGGTCTACAGCTTATGATCGCCCTGGCCGGCGAAGACAATGAACTTGCCGTGCCCACCGCGGCCCTGGCCGAACGCCTGAACATCCCGCTGCCCTTCCTGCACCAGATCGGCCACAGTCTGATGCAATCCGGCCTGATCAAAGCCTCGCCCGGTCCGCGCGGCGGGTTGCGCCTGCGCCTGCCGGCCAGTGAAATCAGCGTTCTGTCCATTGTGGAAACCCTGGAAGGCCCGATTTGCATGAGCAGCGGCACGGAAGGCTGCCCTTCGCAACCGCTCTGGACCGACCTGCAAAACAGCATGATTAATTATCTTTCGTCCATTCACCTCGGCATGCTGGTCGACGGCAGCGCTGCGCCCCTCTTCAAACTGGAATTGACCAACGCACAATCCGTTCCGGTCGCCTGACCGACGTCCCCGATTGCCCCTCAAAAAAAGCGCCGAAGGATAGGCGCTTTTTTAGTGGATTTTCATGATCATTTATGGTTTAATAGTTGATGAATGTGGCTTGTTTGCCGCCTCACCCACGGCGGCATACCCGTTTTTTTGCGCTAATTGAACATTCATTACCGAATAGGAGGGCCGATGGACCACGACGAAAAGCCGAAAGGGACGCTCACTATTCTGCTCATCTATCTGGGCATCTTGCTGGTTTGCTGGTTCACAGTCTACCTGATCATGCTTTCGCGTGGAGGAGGGTAATCCATGGAAATCAATCCATACGAGCGTCTGTGGATCACCATCTCCGTCGCGGCCATTGTCGTCATGCTGATCGCCATTTCCCTGGCGGCCTTTGGCCTGGGCTTCACCCTCACCGGTGAAGCCGGCACCATCGACCCACGCCTGCTGGCACAGACTCCTCCATTCGACAAGCCCGGCGTGTACGAGATCGCCCCCGGCAAATATCAGGCCGTCATCGTGGCGTTTGCCTGGGGCTTCAACCCCAAAGAGATCAAAGTTCCCGCCGGTGCTGAGGTAACCTTCAAAGTGACCAGTAGGGACATCACCCACGGCATGCTGATCGAAGGCACCAACGTCAACGTCATGATCCTGCCCGGGCAAATCACCGAAAAAACGGTAACCTTTACCACGCCCGGCACACACCTGTTTGTCTGCCATGAATACTGCGGCGTGGGTCACCAGGCGATGGCCGGCCAGGTGATCGTCGAAGCTCCATAATCCAGAACTAGGAGGATTTCATGCTCAAACGCGAAAAGCGCTTCATCCTCTGGCAGATTGGCGTTGCCCTTGCCGCTCTCTTTATCGGTATCTTGCTCGGCCCATTCCAGGCACTGGACAAAGCCAAACTCGATCTCTATCCCTTCCTGCGCCCGTTGGTGCAAAGCTATTATCAGGGTCTCACCTTACACGGCGTGCTCAACGCGCTGGTGTACACCACCCTGTTCATCACCGGCTTTCACACCTTTGCCGTCATCAAAGGCCTGCAACGACCGCTCAAAGCCTTCTGGATGGCGGTGGGTGGTTACATCGCCATGCTCATTGGCCTGACCATGGCCGGTGTGATGATGTGGGGCAACAATGCCACCGTGCTGTACACCTTCTACCCGCCGCTAAAAGCCTCGCCCATTTTCTATATTGGCCTGACCATTTTGATCATCGGGTCATGGGTCATCGGTTGGAGCCAACTGGCCACCCTGGTGGCCTGGCGTAAGGAACACCCCGGTCAACGCACCCCGCTGATCGCGATGGGTTCGCTGGTTAACGTGCTGCTCTGGCAGCTCGCCACGCTGGGCATCGCCGCGCAAATGCTCATATTGGTCATCCCCTGGGCGCTCAATCTCGTGCCCGCCACCGATGTAACCCTCAACCGCACGCTCTTCTGGTTCACCGGCCACCCGCTGGTGTACTTCTGGTTGCTGCCCGCCTACGTCTCCTGGTACGGCATGCTGCCCAAACAGGTCGGCGGCAAAACCTTCTCCGATTCGCTGGCGCGCCTGGCTTTTTGGGGTTTCCTCATTTTCTCCACTCCGGTCGGTTTCCATCACCAGTTCAGCGATCCGGGTGTGCCGGTGTTGTGGAAGTACATCCACATGCTGCTGACCTTCCTGGTGGTCATTCCCTCGTTTATGACCGCCTTCACCGTACTGGCTTCGCTGGAACGCGCCGGGCGTAATGCCGGCGGCAAGGGTCTGTTTGGTTGGGTCACCGCCCTGCCCTGGAAAGACGCCTCGGTCGCCGGGCAATTGCTCGCCGGCCTGACCTTCTTCTTCGGCGGCATTGGTGGCATCATCAACGCCTCGGCCTCGCTCAACCAGGTCATCCACAACACCACCTGGGTGCCCGGTCACTTCCACCTGACCGTCGCCACCGCTTCCACCCTCTCCTTCTTTGCCATCACCTTCTGGATGTTGCCCTATCTGACCGGTAAGAAGTTGCTCGGTCCGAAAATGGCGCTGGCCACCGTGTGGACCTGGTTCATTGGCATGGTGATCTTCTCGTTTGGCATGCACTGGATGGGCCTGCTGGGCGCGCCGCGCCGCGTGCCGCTGGCCATCGCCAGCTACAGCCTTCCCTCCTGGCTGGTGCCGCAGACGCTCACTGGCATCGGCGGTGTCATCCTCTTCATCGGCGGCATGTTCTACTATGTCGTCATGCTGCGCACCTGGCTCAGCCGCAAACCGGCCGCAGAAGCCGAGATCGTCGAAGTGCCGGTGGCCGAAGCGGAAGTCGATCCTTCGCACACCCCGGCCTGGCTCGACAACTGGAAGCTGTGGATCATCCTGGCGGTGGTGCTTGTCATCATCGGTTACGGCCCCACGTTGATCCAGATGTTCAGCAACCTCAATCTGGTCGCACCGGGCGGGCGTTTCTGGTAAACCCGGCTTTCTTAAAACACCACCGGGCTGCCCCAATCAGGCAGCCCGGCTTTGTTTTCATCAAACAAATCCCGCTCAATCGTCCGAGCTGCTTTGCTCCTTGCGGCTGTCCACACTGCCCTTGATGTGCTTGTTGAGCATCTTCCAAAGCTCCGGGCGGGTTTGCTGGCAGCGCAGGAACATGGCCTGAATGCCATCGGGGCGCAGCGAGTTGGCCAGTTGCACTGTGGCCAACGGAATCTCAAAATGCGACACGGTGAATATCTTCAGCTTCTTTTCCTCAATCACTTCCAACAATCCGCGCTTGGCCAGCCCCCACTGCACCATTTTCACCACCTCACTCCACGGCGAAGAGCTGTCGGCGCCCATCCAGGCGTAAATCACCGAGCTGACTTCGTTCAGATTTTTCTCCGCCAGGCGGCTGGCTACCGGGGCGATTTCGGCTTCAAAGCTGTTTTTCGGAAAATCAATCGGGCGCACCGGGTCGACAAACAGCGTGGTCGACTTGGCCAATCCAAACAGCACTTTCTTCTGACGAATTTCCAGGCGCACAGCGCCGCTCTCTTCGGCCCACAGAAAAGCCGCCGCCAGCATATTCATGACCAGTTCGTTGACGTTCACATCCTGATCGACATGCAGCAGTTTGATTTTGTTGAATATGCCGGCCTTGGGGGCGAACTTTTCCCCCTGCAGGTAGACCATTTCACTGGCAGAAAGCGTGGCGGGTGTTTCGGAAGTGGTCATGATCAACTCCTTTAATAGATGATGAACTATATCCGATTATAGACGATATCCCCGCCGGAAAAAACAGGATTTGTGTAGCAAAATCCTTACAAATAAATCATCCCCCGCCAATTCTCCGGCGGGGGAGGATCAAGGTTTCACGGGTGTAAGCTTACTTGCCCAACGCCGCCAGCACTTCGGCGCTATGCCCGGCCGGTTTTACATCCTCGAACACGCGCGCGATGGTACCCTGAGTATCGATCACAAATGTGGTGCGGAACACGCCATCGTATTCGCGCCCCATGAACTTCTTGCGGCCCCACACACCGTACGTCTCGCACACGACGTGTTCTTCGTCCGCCAGCAGCGTGAAAGGCAGGTTGTACTTGGCCTTAAACTTGGCATGCGATTTGGGTTTGTCCGGGCTGACACCCAGAATCACCACACCGGCGGCGTCATAGGCCGAATAATCATCGCGAAACGCACAAGCCTCGGTGGTGCAGCCGGGTGTGTCGTCCTTGGGGTAGAAATACAGCACCACCGCTTTTCCGCGGTAGTCCGACAAACGGCGCGCAGCGCCATTCTCGTCCAACAGGGTGAAATCTGGGGCAGGGATGCCCGCTTGTAGAGTCATAGGTTCCTCCGGTTTATCCGATCTGCGCTTTTTTCAAAGCAGCGCGCAGCGCGTCCACCGTGGCCGGTTTGATGATCACTTCCAGCGCGCCGCCTTCTTCCGCCTTGCGATAGGTTTCCGGCTGGTCATTGGAGGTGACGACGATGACCGGCGTATCCAGGGTGCGCGGTTCGCGCCGCAGGTACGCCAACACCTCAAAACCGTCCACGTTGGGCAAATTGATGTCCAAAAAAATGACGTCCGGCACGCTCTCTTCCAGCATTTTAAACGCCATGCGCGGATTGAACGCCGTACGGGTTTGATGCCCCAACATCAGCAGCATCAAACTCATGCTTTCCGACACCTGCCGGTTGTCTTCAACGATGAGGGCCAGTGCCATGTTCTACTCCAAATCTGCAACGATTTTGCCCATGTGTGCAATGTCATACCCCGGCAGCGCCGATACCTGTTCGCGGAAAGCGGGATCCTGCGTCAGATCAAACAGCGGGTCCAGCAGGCCGCTTTCCACGAACTCCAGCGGAATGACCAGGTCATAACGCTCCTGGAACAGTGGAATAAAGTCCAAATCCAGCGCACGCGCCGCCGCGGCAATGCCAAGGCCGGTGTCCGCGCGGCCCGAAACGACCGCCGCCGCCACGCCCAGGTGCGTGTACTCTTCTTGATTGTAGCCGTGAATGGCGTCGGGGGCAATTCCCAACCGTCCCAATGTATAATCCAGCAGCACGCGCGTTCCGGCGCCGCGCTGGCGATTGATGAAGGTTACGTCCGGCCGCGCCAGATCCGCCAGGCCGTGAATGCCGCGCGGATTGCCGGGCGGCAGCAATAAGCCCTGCTCGCGCCCCACCCAGGTCATCACGCGCACGCGTCGCCTGGGAAGGTACTGCTGGATGGCCGCGATGTTGTACTCACCACTTTCGGGGTCCAGCAGATGGGAACCCGCCAGATGCGCCTCACCGCGCCGCAGCGCCACCAATCCACCCTGGCTGCCTACATTGGCTGAGACGAGCCGCCGGCCGCGCAGCGACAGGTGCTGAGCCAGCAAATCCAGGGTCATGTCGTGCGAGCCGATGGCAAAGATGGTGCGCTCCAACTCGGCCGGCGTGCGGTACAGGCGCACCGTCACCGGCGCGCCGGCTTCCAGACCCTGCACGCCGCGCGGCAGAATGCTGATGCCGTCGGCGCGCACCAGGCTGGTGATCACGCCAGCCCCGCGCGAAAGCGGCGCGGCCAGCAGCCGGTCGCCAACGCGCCCGACCACCACCCGCATGTAATCATCGTCGCCGGCCGGGGAGGTCACCTTGCGCGTCAGGGAGGCGCTCACTTCCAGTGCTTCGGTTGCCCCGCGCCCCTGCCACATGGCCAACAGCGGCTCAACAAAAATTTCACCGGTCAGCGCCGCCGAAACCGGGTAGCCCGGTACGCCAATGATTGGCGTAAAAGGCGGTTCTCCAGGCTGCGCATGGCTTCGCCGGATCATTCCCAAAATGACGGGATGCCCGGGCCGCACGGCGATACCGTGTACCAGCAATTCGCCCAGCGTTTCCACGACGCGCGCCGAAAAATCTTCCGATCCGGCCGAAGAGCCGGCATTCAGCAGCACCAGGTCATTGGCATCGGCGGCTTGCTGCACTCGCCGGCAGATTTGCTCAAAATCGTCCGGAGTGATGGGATAGCGTTCGGGCGCGCCGCCCCAGTTCTTAATTTGCCCGGCCAGCACAATCGAGTTGAATTCCAGAATGTCGCCGCGCCGGACTTCGCTTCCGGCCGGAACCAGCTCGGTACCGGTGGGCAAAATCGCCACTCTGGGCCGCCGGCTGACGGGCAGCCGCGGCGTCCCGCAGGCTGCCAGAGCGCCCAAATCCACCGGGCGCAATACCTGGCCTTCGGGCAGAACCAGTTGCGTGGCGATCATGTCTTCGCCCATCGGGCGCACGTGCATCCACGGCGGCAGCGCCGCGCGGATGCGCACGGCAAACGGCTTGCGCGGGTCCGCGGCGGGCTGTTCCGATTCGTCCATCGGTTCCACGTTCTCAATCGGCACCACCGCGTTGGCCCAATCCGGCAACGGATCGCCCGTATCCACGTACTGCGCCTGACTGCCCAATCGCAGCGACAGCGGCCGGGTGGGCATGGCGCCGGCGGTTTCCTCGGCACGCACGGCAAAACCATCCATGGCCGAGGCGTGATAATGCGGCGAGGACAGCCGCGCCCAAACGGCACGCGACAACACCCGCCCTACGGCATTTTCATCCAGCGGAATACTCTCTTCGCCCAGCCGCCCCCCCAATCCGGCCTGTTCCAACGCCTGTTGAAAGCGTTCACGGGCCTGCGGCAGCGGAATATCCTGCAAATAGACAGACATGCGTTTCTCCCCGAGACGGTATTTTTATGGGGTTGGGGTGGTCGCGGCGTCCGGCCAGGGCAGCAATGCGGCAAATTCGGCCAGATCATATTCGGCGCGCACTTCCATGCGGCTGAGGTAATACAGGCTGTTCATCCCGTGGCGGGTGCTGATGCCCAAACCCACCGCCGAGGTATAGCCTGCGTTGGCTACTGCATTGGCCACCGAGGGGTCAATCGCGCCAAACGGATAGGCAAACGATTGGATCGCCACGCCCAGCGCGTCTTCCAGCGCTTTTTTGGATCCGAACACCTCAACCGGCAGCAGGTCGTGATCCT
>DAOUGY010000122.1:0-15143 GCA_034428975.1 Anaerolineaceae bacterium
TCACAATCGTTTCGATCACGTCCACGGCGTAGCCCAACTCGTCGCCGATCTCGCGCAGTACCGGCACTGTGCCCTGCCGGGCGCGGCCCAGCGCAAAATCGGGGCCAACCCACAGGCGGCGCAAACCCAGGTATTGGCGCAGGCGCTGCATAAATTCCCGCGCGGTTAAGGCCGCCAGCTCGCGGTCAAACGGCAGGGTGATGACGGCATCCACGCCCAGCTCGCCCAGCAGATCGGCGCGCTCTTGCGGGTCGGTCAGGTAAAAGGGCTGATTCAGGCCGCGCAGCAGCACCGCCGGGTGCGGGAAGAACGTGACCACCACCGCCGGGTCGCCGGCAGCATGCGCCTGTTCCACCAACCGGCCGATTAACGCCTGATGCCCGCGGTGTACGCCGTCAAACGAACCGACGGCCACCCAGGCACCCTGCAATCCGGCATCAGTTAATGATGAAACGTGACGCGGCATGGCGATCAGGAAAAGAAGACTTTACGCGGCTGCCACTCGCGGGTTTCCGCGTCATATTCCAACAGCGCGATTAGTTCGCCGGCTTCGCTGATGCCGCGAGCCAGACCTTCCGCGCCCTGTTCGGCAGGGATGCGATGACCGTGGCGCACCGCTTCCACCTGCTCGTGCGTCATTTCCACCGCCGGCCAATCGCCCAGCGCTTCCGCGGCCGGGATCAGATACTGGTACCAGGTGCCATCCTCGAACGCCTCGCGCAGCTTACGCAGCGGCACGGCATCGCGCAGGGTAAAGCGCCCGGATCGCGTGCGCCGCAGTCCGGTCAACGATGCGCCGCAGCCCAGCTTGGTGCCCAGGTCATGCGCCAGCGAGCGCACATAGGTGCCGGAGGAGCAGTGCACATCAATCACCACCTCGGGCGGAGCCCATTCCAGCAGCTCCAGCGAATGCACTTTGATGACGCGCGGAGCCAGGTCCACTTCTTCGCCGTTGCGTGCCATTTCATAGGCTTTACGCCCGCCCACTTTGATAGCGGAATACGGCGGCGGCACCTGCTCGATTTCGCCCACAAATGTTTGCAAAGCTTCATCAAACTGTTCTTCGGTAATGTCATCCACCGGTTTGGTTTGCAGCACTTTGCCGTCGGCGTCGTACGTATCGGTGGTGGTACCCAGACGAATGATCGCCTGGTAGCGCTTGTCCGAGGCGGCCACATACTCGCTCAGCCGCACAGCCGGTCCAACCAATATCACCAGCACGCCGGAAGCCCGTGGGTCAAGTGTGCCGGTATGACCGGCGCGGCGAATATTCGTGCCTTTGCGCACCACCTGAACCACATCGTGCGAGGTCATCCCGGTCGGCTTATCCACCACCAGCACGCCGGAGATTGCATTTTTTAAATCAAAGCTGTCGCTTTCCATTCGTATCTCTCCCCAACTCGTTTCCCTGAATGTATGGAGCAATGAAATCCGGGGTCAGTTGGACCATTGTTGAATTGTAACCCAGGTTATCCACGGCCGCAAAGAAGCCATTTAGCCTATCGGCGTGCCGTTACCGTTCTGCTGCGCGAGGACTTCGCGCGTCGCCGCCAGCACCCGTTCTTGCACCTCCGCCAGCGTACCGGGCACATCCGCACCGGATGCCGCGCGGTGACCACCGCCGCCAAATTGCAGCGCGATCTGCGACACATCCAGCCCGGGCTGCGCGCGCCAGCTCACTTTTACGCGGTTGTCCTTCTGCTCGATGAACATCAAGGCAATGTCGCCACCCTCGATGGCCGAGACCACATTCACAAGATCGGCATCGTCGTTGCCGGTGTAACCGGCCGCCGCCCGATCGCCCAACCGCAGGGTGGCCCACACCAGCCGTCCATCGCGCTGCGGATCCGACAGCCCGGCGCTCCATTAGCGCGCCGCCTCAAATGAACGGGTCAGCAGTGCGCTCTTGTACAGCGCGGCCAGGTCGGCCCCGCGATCCATCAAATCGGCGGCCAGGCGCAGCGCCTGCGCATTGATGTTGGAGGTGCGGAAGCCGATGGTGTCAGTCACCAGCCCGGAAAGCAGCGCCTCGGCGCTGGGCTGGGTGATCTCCAGCCCCCACGCGGGCATCACTTCGGCCAGCAGCGCGCAAGTGGCCACCGCTTCGGGCGCCACCAGGTTGATTTTTCCAAAATTCAAATTGGTGACGTGGTGATCCACATTCAAATCAGGCACGCGCTCGCCCAGCACACCGCCGGTACGCTCCAGGTCGGAGCAGTCCAACACGGCCACCAGATCGGGGGTGCCATCCATGCTGCGGCGCACCTGTTTCGCGCCGGTCAGGTGTCGGAAGGACGACGGCACGCCGTCTGCCAGCACAAACTGTACGCTTTTGCCGGCGTTTTGCAGCGCCAGCCCCAACCCCAGCACCGCGCCAATCGCGTCGCCGTCCGGCCGGATGTGCGACACCAGCGCAATGCTGCTCGCCGCGTTCAACGCCTGCCGGATTTCGGCATGCAATGCATCAAGCATCGGTGTCCGCCGGTTCGTCATCATCGTTCTCGTCCGCCTGCGCCGGGGTGTCCTCTTCGCGCAGGGTAGCCAGCAGGCGCTCAATGCGGTCGGCGCGCTCCGGCGTCGGGTCCCAGTGGAAGCGCAGACGCGGGAAAACGCGCAGTTCAATGCGCTGGCTTAATTCATGGCGCAGGAAGCTGCCCGCGCTGCCCATGCCGGCCAGCACATCTTTGGCGCGTTCCGCGCCTTCCACCGCCGAAAGGAACACATCGGCGAAGGCCAGTTCGCGGTCCACCTTCACGCCGGTCACATACACACCGCTCACGCGCGGATCATGCACTTTGCCCGTCACCAGCATTTCCGAAAGTTCCTGCTGGATGCGGTCACCAATGCGGTCTAATCGTAATTTGGATGGCATATCTGTATTACTCCTGCACTGTGAGCGCGAACGTCAATCGTTCTTTTCCAGAATGTAGCACTCGATCTGGTCGCCTACAGCGTATTCATCAAAATTGCGGAACGAAACGCCGCACTCAAAGCCCTGGCGCACTTCGCGCACGTCGTCTTTTTCGTGCTTGAGCGAGGACACTTCGCCTTCGTAAATCTTCTCGCCGCGGCGGAAGACGCGCGCCTTACCGTTGCGGCGCAGTTCGCCCGAGGTCACCTTGCAGCCGGCCACCGAGCCCACCTTGGAAATTCGGAAGACCGCCAGCACATCGGCTTTGCCCACCACCGTCTCGATGAAGGCTGGTTTGAGCATGCCTTTGACGGCTTTTTCCAGGTCTTCCTGCATGCGATAAATGATGTTGTAGAGGCGCAAATCGACGCCTTCGGCTTCCGCCAGGCGACGTGCCGCGGTGTCGGCCTGCACGTTGAAGCCGATGACAATGGCGCGCGAGGCGGTCGCCAGCATCACATCGTTGTCGCTGATGTTACCGGTTTCGGTGTGCAGGATATTGATCTTGATCTCGCTCTGATCCACTTCCTTCAGCGCGGTAATGATCGGGTCAATCGAGCCTTGCACATCGGCTTTGATGATCAGGCGCAGTTCTTTCAACTCGCCGGATTTGAAGTTGTTGAACAACTCTTCCAGCGTGGCTTTGTGTGCCACGGTCTGTTTCTGGGCGGCCTGGGCTTTGCGCTCGTCGATGATGGCGCGCGCTTCACGCTCCGAAGGCACCACCTGGAAGACCTCGCCCGCCGAGGGCACATCGTTAAGACCCATCACCTGCACCGGGGTGGAGGGGCTGGCCTTGCGTAGTTTGCGCCCGCGGAAGTCGAACATGGCGCGGATGTTGCCGTACGACGAGCCCGCCAGCACGGTGTTGCCCACTTCCAGCGTGCCGTTCTGCACCAGCAGCGTGGCAATGACGCCCTTTGAGCGGTCGATTTCGGCTTCGATCACTGTGCCGATCACTTTTCCGTTCGGATTGGCCAGGATCGGGTTGCTGTCGGCCACCAACAAAATGGCTTCCATCAAATCTTCCAGGCCAATCTTCTGCTTGGCTGAAACCGGCACCACAATCGTCGAGCCATCCCACTCGTCCGGCACCAGACCGTTTTCGGCCAACTGGCGCTTGGTGAAGTCCGGGTTGGCGTCCGGGCGGTCAATCTTGTTCAATGCCACGATGATCGGCACGCGTGCCGCGCGGGCATGCGCAATCGCTTCGCGCGTCTGCGGCATCACGCCGTCGTTGGCGGCCACCACCAGCACCACCACGTCCGCGCCCTGGGCGCCGCGCGCACGCATGGCGGTAAACGCCGCATGCCCGGGCGTGTCCAGGAAGGTGATCATGCGGCCCTTGTGTTCAATTTGATAGGCACCGATATGTTGGGTAATGCCGCCGGCTTCCCCACCGGCCACATTGGTGTGGCGGATGGCGTCCAGCAGTGTGGTCTTGCCGTGATCCACATGTCCCAGGATGGTGACCACCGGTGGGCGGTTGACCAGCGATTTGGGATCTTCGTCGGCAATCAGCCGGCGCCACAGTGGGATTTCACCGGCCTCTTCTTCAGCGGCGACGTCTTCGATAGTCTCCAGTTTGGCTTCAAAGCCCAACTCCGAGGCCACGATGGCCGCCGTGTCATAATCAATCGTCTGGTTGATATTGGCCATCACCCCGTTGGACATCAACACCTTGATGACCTGAATCGGGCTGGCTTTCATCAATTGCGCCAGATCGCGCACCGTAATATTGTACGGGAGTTCAATCACTTTGGTTCCGTTTTCGCTCATAATGCACCTCCACAATGATGTGCAGCAGTTCAACAAATCGGCAAAAGCTGGCGTTTAGCACACCTGCAAACCTGCGGGGCCGGGATCGAGCAAAAAACGGAGCGTTCTCAGCGAATCATGCCAAACCTCACAAATCAACCCTCTTCCTTACTCCGAAGGCAGGCCGATTTCTGTCTCCTCAGAAGAAAGAGTCTCCAGGACCTCCAGCAAAAGCTGGCGGTCCCGGGGGGTGATCTCGGTTTTTAAGGCATGGGCAAGAGCACCTTTCAGGCCGCTTTCCCAGCAGGAGCGCAGGTTGTGTAGATACGCTCCTCGCCCCGACGCTTTACCTGTGTCGTCCACCCGGATGCCCTCCGGCGTGCGCACAAGGCGCATTAACGTCCGTTTGGGCAAAACCTGGCGGCAACCCACACAGGTGCGCTGGGGAATATGCTTGACCTTTTTTTGCGGTTTCCTGGCCACCTCAATCTCTCAGGTAAGGTTTATTCTTCCCATTCCCAACCGCCGCCATCTCGACGATGCTTCTTGCGAGCGGTGGTCTGATCTTTGTCGGGATCGTACGTGACCTCGACAAATTTACCCTTCTTCTTGCCCTTCTTCTTGTCCTTCTTGTCGGATTGATCTTCTTCCTCTTCTTCCGACGCAACCGCCGGGGCGGTGATTTCGGGCGCTTTCACCAGCCACTGCTCGAAGGTCGATTCGTCTTCCGGCACGGCGGGGGTTTCTTCTTCCACAACCGGCGCCGGGGTCGCTTCCACGGCCGGTTCGGTCACAGCGGGGGCTGCTTCCACCACAGCGGGAACTTCTTCCACCACCGGGGCGGTCACTTCGGGTTCCACCACTACCGGGGCGCTGCGGGCTTCTGCTTCCAGGCGCTCCATCAGCGCGGTGATTTCCTGCATGGCGCGCGGGCCAATGCCCTGCAGCCGCAGGATCGTATCGGCCGAGGCTTTCATCTGCAGCGCCAGGTCGCCAATCGTGTTGTAACCGGCATCCTGCAGGGTGTAGATGACATGCTCGGACAGACCGCTTTCGAGAATATTGGTGGAAAACGCACCGGCGGGCACCGTGTCGCGCAGTTCCGCGGCGCGGGCTTCTTCTTCGGCCTTCTTCTCGGCCTTCAGGCGCGCCGAAATGCGGCGCTCCACGCGGTCGACAAAGTGCGTCATAATGTCGTACTCTTCCGGGGTCAGCGGGCGGCCTTCGGCCTTGCGCCCCAGCATATCCTGCACGCGCGTCACGGTCTCGGGGTCGTTGTCAAACAGACCAGCCACGGCGTGTTCGGTGTTCAGGCGGCTGAAGGCTTCCACGGCGGCTTCGGGCAGGCTCTTGATGTCAATGCGCCAGCCGGTCAGCTTGGCTGCCAGGCGGGCATTCTGCCCGTCGCGTCCAATCGCCAGGCTGAGCTGATCTTCCGGCACCACCACCGTGGCGGTCTTGCCGCTGGCGGCACGCTCGCTCAGATACACGCCGCTGACGCGCGCCGGGCTGATCGCCTTGGCGATGAAGATCGCCGGGTCGGAATTCCACTCGATGACGTCAATTTTCTCGTCGTGCAATTCGCGCACAATGGCCTGAATACGCACGCCGCGAATACCCACGCACGCGCCCACCGGGTCAATACCCTGCTGCGTGGCCGAGACAGCCACCTTGGCGCGCTCACCGGGTTCGCGGGCGATGGAGCGGATCTCCACCACACCGTGGTAAATTTCGGGCACTTCGGTTTCCAACAGGCGGCGCAGGAAATTGCGGTGCGTGCGCGAGAGGATGATTTGCGGGCCGCGCGGGGTGTCTTTGGCTTCAGCCACCAGGGCGCGCACGCGATCGTGAATGCGGAAGCGCTCGCCGGGGATCATTTCCTTGCGCGGCATGTTGCCTTCGGCCTTCATGTCCAGCCCGATTGTCAGGCCGGTCGCGCCGACCGCCTGCACCACGCCGGAGATGATCTCGCCCAGTTGCTTCTCGTAGTGAGCAAGCTGCGCCGAGCGTTCCGCATCGCGGATGCGCTGCTGGATCACCTGGCGGGCGGTTTGCGCCGCAACACGGCCAAAATCGCGTGGCGTCGATTCAACGATCACCATATCGCCGATTTCGGCTTCGGGATTGACGCGGCGCGCTTCGGTCAAGGTGACCTCGGTGCGCTCATCCTGCACGGAATCCACTACTTCCTTTTCGGCGTAGATGGTAACCTTGCCGGTTTCAATATCCACTTTGGCTTCAACCGTCTGTGCATTCGAAGCGTTGACCGCCCGGCGATATGCCGAGATCATTGCCGATTCGAGCGCCTTGAGGATGATCTCTTTCGGCAGCTGCTTCTCTTCCAGAACCTCATTGAAAGCCAGGACAAATTCGTTCTTCATGCGAGCCCATTCTCCAACTGAAATGCTTTGATACATAAGCAGAAAAGTGGGGATCGCCCACTTTTCGGTGCAGACCATTACGATTCACGAACGCGTTTATTTTAACATATCCGGTCAAGGTATGCAAGGGTCAAGGTGCAGGCGTGCAAGTGCTTTCATATAATACTCAAAATCACGGCAGCACCTGCCAGCGCAACCAGGCGTCGCTGTATACGCAGGGCTGTTCGCCGCCGCCGCTGTACAGTGTGGTATGCAGCAGCAGCGTGCGCCCGTCCAGCGCGATGACGCGCGGACCGTCCATGGAGGCGTCGTTCAACGTCAATTGCCCCGCCAGTGCCCCGTTGCCCGCCCGGTACGCCAGAAGTGTGCGCTGCGGCCCCAACGCCGCTTGGCTCGTCTTCAGGAACAGAATATATCCGGGCACGCTGGTGGTATAGTCGCCATCGTTGACTTCAAAAAGCGTTTCTTCAATCAAGTCCGGTGGGGCAATTCGCACCAGCCGCGTCACGCCCTGCTGCGCATGCACCAACCACACGGCATCCGGGCTTTCGGTCGACCAGCCGATCACGCGCTCGTTTTCACGGTTGGGCAGGGGCAACCCCTGACTCAAATCTTCGGCCGGAGCCACCCATTTACGGTCAATCAGCACCCAGCGGCCGGAAGGCGATGCTTCCAGCTGCGTGCCGCGCGATGCACCGGGCAGAACCTGGTCCAGCGCCAGCAGCGTGCGCGATTGCATGTCCAGCAGCAGCGGAACCCCGTCCGTACCATCGGCATTGGCCAGCACAATCCCGGTTGACCAGAGCGCCCCGCCGCCCAGCGGCCTGGGGGCAAAGCCGCTGCCGCCCGGCGTGAAGCCGGCCACGCCCGAATTGGGGATCAACTCCGCCTGCCCACCGGCCTCCAGCGGAATTTGCCAGTATTCACCACTGAACACCGCGCCTTCGGTGGCTGGAATATAAAATCGGCCAACTTCCACCGGCGTGGCGGCCGCCGCCAGAGCCACCCCATAGCTTCCGTCATTGGAAAAATTAAAATCCATGATTTGGCCTATCCCCGCCACGCGCTCCCAGCGCTCCTCGGGCATCAGCAACCGCCAGGTGGCCTCGCCACTCACCAGTACCGTGCCCGCCGGGCTGACCCACACTCGCTCCACCTTGCCTGGCGCTTTCAACGCGCGCTCGCCCTGCCCATTGGCATTGGCCAGCCACAGGTCGCCGTCTTTCACCCACAGCACACGCCCATCCGGCAGCCAGGCCGAAACGTTCGCTGTCTGGTCCTGCTCAGCGCGCATGCGCCAGGTCAGCCCACCTTCCAGATCCAGGCCATACAACGTGGTGGTGGTCGAATCGGCGGCGTACCGGGTGAGCAGTTCAACCGTCGCCCAAGTGTGCGACGGAGCAATGGTGATGGCGGACATCAACGCATCCATCCCGCGCATGCGCCAGACGCGCCCGCTGCCGCGCGCGTCCTGCACCTGCCACGCAATCGCGGCCGGGTCTGGCAGGGTGTAGCGCACGTCGCTGCCGTTCGACTGCCCGGTGATCACCGGCTCCACCTGCGTGGTACACTCCGCCGGGGCGATCGTGGGTGATGGGCTG
The DNA here is from genome assembly GCA_034428975.1 of Anaerolineaceae bacterium. GTDB lineage: Bacteria > Chloroflexota > Anaerolineae > Anaerolineales > Anaerolineaceae > DAOUGY01. The sequence goes on from DAOUGY010000122.1 coordinate 8,652, forward strand.
GGGCTGGGCTGCGGTGTGACCGGAGCAGGTGTGGGCAACAGCGTTATCTGCACCGCCAAAGGGGTGTAGGTGGGCGGCATGGTCGCTTCCGGCGAGCCGGAACAACCCGCCAGCAGGAACGTGAGTAATAGAAGAGCAATGCGAATTCGCATGAGTCCCCCGAGAGGATAATTTCCCTTTCAGTTTAGCACAAAATAGCCTCCCAATAAGCTGGAGCCATGGTTTTCTGCGCATCCGCTTGTGTTGTCCGCGGTTTTCCCCCACACCACCGGAACCCGTGCCGCGCGCTCAGCGTCTATTAAAAAGCGCCCTCTTGTTTTATGCTAGAATGGGAGGGAACCTATTATGCAAAAAATCACGGTGAACCCTGATGAGTGACCGAAACGCATCCAATGACATCCCCACCCAGCCGCGCGACCGCCTGCGCCGCATTCTGGCCAGCCAGGACGAAGAAGGCGCCGAGCCCGTGGAAAACGCCCCGGCTCAGCCTGCCGCGCCGGAGACGTCCCCAGCTGCGCCCTCTCCGGAACCTCCGGCGGCAAATTTACCGGCTGAACCCACCCCGCAAGTAAGCGCATCGCAGCGCCACCCCACCGGTCAACCCGAACAGACCGGCGGATGGTGGGGCGAAGTGCCGCCCGCTCCCGCGAGCGCTCCCCAACCGTCTGCGCCGACCATTCCATTTACGCCGCCGCCTACGGAAGGCGCCACACAGCCCACGCACGTGCACAGCTCCGCACAGGTGCCGCCACCTCCCGCGGGTCACATTCCGGTGCCGCCGCGCGTGGATGAAACCGATGTGGCCGCCACGCAGGTCAGCCCGTCGGCGTATGCCCATCGCCAGCCCGGATATCCCGCGCAGCGGCCCGCTCCCCAGCGTCCGCCATCCGCCGCGCGCCCGCCGGCCACCCAGATACCTCCACCGGCCTACCGCCCGCCTGCCGCGCCACCGCCTGCCCGTCCACCAACCCGCGCCGCCAAATCCGGCGAAATGGGTCCCTGGGGCTGTCTGCTGCGTCTGGCGATCGTCTTTCTCTTCATTGGCGTGGCCGCCGTGGTGGCTTTTTCCGCGTTTCTGGTGTACCAGTATTTCTCCATCGCCGCCACCCTGCCCCCCGTGGAGGATTTGCGCAACAAAGCCTCGCAGTTTGAGACCACGCGCATTTATGATTCCAAAGGCAATTTGATTTATGAATTGACCGACCCGAACGCCGGGCGCCGCACCTATGTGCCGATCGATAAGATTTCGCCTTACCTGGTGGCCGCCACGGTCGCCACCGAGGACAAGAACTTCTACACCAACCCCGGCTTCGATCTGTTCGGCGCTTTCCGCGCCCTGTGGCAGAACTACACCGCCGGTGAGATCGTCTCCGGCGCTTCAACCATCACACAGCAGTTGGCCCGCACTCTGCTGCTCTCATCCGAGGAACGCTACGAGCGCACCGCCCAGCGCAAAGCCCGCGAGATCGTGCTGGCGACCGAAATCACCCGCAATTACTCCAAGGATGAAATCCTGGAACTGTACCTGAATGAATCGTATTACAGCAACCTGTCCTACGGCATTGAAGCCGCCGCCGACACCTACTTCGGCACCACTGCCGAGAAGCTGACCCTGCCCCAGGCGGCCTTCCTGGCCGGCTTGCCGCAGGCCCCCGGCATTTACGATATCTTTACCAATCGTGAGGAAACCCTCAATCGCATGAAGGACGTGCTGCGCCTGATGGTGGACGTGAGCAACGAGCGCAACTGCATTGAGGTCAGCAACAACGTGCAGCCGGTGTGCGTCACCGCCGATGAAGCCGTCGCCGCCTACAACGAAATTGAGCAGTATGCTTTCAAGTACCGCGAAAACGTCATTCGCTTCCCGCACTGGGTTTTCTACATTCGCAGTCTGCTGGAAGAGCAGTTCGACCCGCAAACCATTTACCGCTCGGGGTTCAAGGTCTACACCACCCTCGACCCCGATCTGCAGCTCATCGCCGAGCGCATCGTCAAAGAGCAAATTGACTCGCTGGCCGACCGCAATGTGACCACCGGTTCGCTGGTGGCACTGCGCCCCTTCACCGGTGAAATCCTGGCCATGGTTGGCTCGGCCAATTTTGAAGACAAGGACCATTCCGGCGAGGTCAACATGGCCATCCGCCCACGCCAGCCGGGTTCCTCCATCAAACCACTGACCTACCTGGCCGCCTTTGAGCAAGGTTGGACGCCCTCCACCCTCATCTGGGACGTGCCGTCCGAATTCCCGCCCTCCGGCGACCCCAACGACCCGGCAGAAAAATACAAACCGGTCAACTACGACGGTAAAGCCCACGGCCCGGTGACGGTGCGCACCGCCCTGGCCAACTCGTACAACATCCCGGCCGTCAAAGCGCTCGACTTTGTCGGTATTTGGGAAAATCGCAATGCCCCCGGTACCGGCGGTTTCATCCCCCTGGCGCGCCGCCTGGGCATCACCTCCCTCACCGAAAATTACTACGGTCTCTCGCTCACCCTGGGTGGCGGCGAAGTATCGTTGATGGAATTGACCGGCGCCTATGCCGTCTTCGCCAACGGCGGCTTGCGCGTTCCCCCGGTGGCCATAACACGCATCGAAGACCACACCGGTCAGGTGATCTTTGAATACAAACCGCCCACTGGTACGCAGGTTATTCGCACCGAGCATGCCTACCTTATCTCATCCATCCTGTCGGACAACGAAGCCCGCACCCCGGCTTTTGGTCCCAACTCCGTGTTGAACCTGCCGTTTGCGGCCGCCGCCAAAACCGGCACCACCAACGATTTCCGCGACAACTGGACGCTGGGGTACACCCCCGACCTGGCCGTGGGCGTCTGGGTGGGCAATGCCGACAACTCGCAAATGAACAACACCACCGGTCTGACCGGCGCCGCGCCCATCTGGTCGCAATTCATGCAGGAAGCCGTCATGCGCCTGACCAACGGCAACCCCACGCCGTTTGTGCGCCCGGCAGGCATTGCCGAAAAGATCATTTGCGCCACCTCCGGCACCGAACCGTCGGATTACTGCGACGTGCAGCGTTCCGAACTGTTTGCGTACGACCAGTTGCCCAAACCCAAAGAAGAAGACCTGTGGCAGAAGGTCAAGATTGATACCTGGACCGGCCTGAAGGCTTCCAGCGCCTGCGCCGAGTTCACCGCCGAAAAGCTGGCAATGAATGTGCAGGATCCCTTCGCCATCAAATGGATCAAGGAAACCGACGAGGGCCGGGCCTGGGCGGAAAACGTGTGGACCGCCGGGCGCGACCTGAACGGCCCGATCTTCTTCTCGCCGGCGCGTGAATGCCGCAGCGATGATCCGCACCCCACCATCGTCTTTGTCGGCCTCAACGAGGGTCAGACTATCAACGCTTCCCCGCTGGATATCTACGCGGTGGTCGACGCCCCGGATTTCAAAGAATTCCGCCTGGACTGGGGCGAAGGGCAAAAACCCGACAGCTGGAAGGCGCTGGTCAAAGAAGAAACCTCGCGCTTCACCCAACCCGAAAAACTGTACACCTGGAAGCTGGATAAGGTGAAATCCGGTGTCATCACCCTGCGCATCTACCTGTACAGCAAAACCGGTACGTACGCCGAGAAGCGTATTCATCTAAATATGCAGGTGCCCACCCCCACCCCCACAGCCACCTACACGCCCACCCCGACGGCCACGCCCACCAGCACACCCACGCAAACGCTCACCCCCTTGCCGTCGCTGACACCCACCCCCAGCGAAACGCCCACCCCGTCGCTGACGCCCACGCCCTGACCGGCCCATCCACGCCCCCTGCTGTCGAACAAATCGCAAACAGGGGGCTTTTTTCGCCCCAATGACGATTTATTCGCGCAATTGTGTCTGAATGGACAGAAAATTCACCGCGGGTTGCTGCATTCCCTTGCCCCAACTTAACAGCCGTCATATAATGTCTGGAAAGGTGAAGCCATGACGGATGAATCTCAAGAAGTAATGGAACCCCAATCCGTGCCGGACGAAAATGCCCCGCTGGATGTCGATTCGCAAGCGCCCGCTGAAAATCCCGCACCGGACAAAAAACCGTCCCGCCCCGGTTGGGTAACGTTCCTCTTTGAAGTGCTGCAAACCCTGCTGTTGGCGGTGGTGCTGTACTTCATGATCGACGCCGTTCTGGCGCGCGTGCGCGTGGAAAACATCAGCATGACCCCCACGCTCATCCCCGGCGAATTTGTACTGGTCAACAAGCTGGCATACCGCTTTGATGAGATGCGTTACGGCGATATCATCGTGTTCCATTATCCCGTCAACCCCAAGGAAGATTACGTCAAGCGCGTCATCGGGCTGCCGGGCGATGAAATCCGCATTCAAAACGGCACCCTCACCGTCAACGGACAAACCCTGCAGGAAGATTACCTGCCTGACCCGCCGATCTACTCCGGCGATAAAACCTGGGTCGTGCCGGAAGCCTCGGTGTTTGTGATGGGCGACAACCGCAACTCGTCCAGCGATTCGCGGCTGTGGGGATACGTTCCCGCCAACTACATCGTTGGCAAAGCGCTGGTGATCTACTGGCCCTTCGACCAGTTCCGAATTTTGACTCACCCGGCGATTGCCAACGCCTCGACCACCCAATAGGGATTGCCATGACCATTGATGAGATTTTAAGACTTGCCGATCAGTACGAACACGCGCTGCCGCCCATGCCGGAGCTACCCGCTGCCGCTGCGCTGGAACGACTGATCGATCACACCATTCTCAAAGCCGACGCGCTGCCCATTCAGGTGGAGCGATTATGCGAAGAAGCCCGAGCGCACCACTTTGCGGCGGTGTGCGTCAATTCAGTATACGTGCCGCTGGCCGCGCGCCTGCTGGCCGGCAGTGACACAGCCGTATGCACCGTGGTCGGTTTTCCGCTGGGCGCTTCGTTGACCGCCGCCAAAGTGGCCGAAACCCACGCCGCCGCCGAAGCCGGCGCTGTGGAAATCGACATGGTCATTCCGGTCGGCTTGCTGAAAGGCGAAGAGTATGCCGCCGTGCTGGAGGATATCCGCGCGGTGGTGGCGGCCGCTCACGCCCATGGCGCGCTGGTTAAGGTCATTCTCGAAAACTGCTACCTCAACCGCCGGGAGAAAATCATCGCCTGTTTACTGTGCAAAGAAGCCGGCGCCGAGTTTGTCAAAACGTCCACCGGTTTCGGCCCCACCGGCGCCACCGCCGAGGATGTGCAGCTGATGCGCCGCGTGGTCGGAGCGAAACTGGGCGTCAAAGCGGCGGGCGGCGTACGGTCGCTGGCCGACGCGCGCGCCATGCTGGCGGCAGGCGCCACCCGCCTGGGCACCTCCTCGGGCGTGCGCCTGATTCAAGAACGGGACGAAGCGCAGTGAATCTGAAAAAGTTTGACCGCACCGAAGTCACCTTGCCCTGCGGCGAATGTCAGGCCGGGCAGATGCACCGCGCCTACCTGACCTATTTCACCTGGCTGGGCGAGGAATTGATCACCGTGCCCGACTTCCCCTCCTGGGTGTGTGATGTGTGCGGCCGGCGGGAATACGACGCCAATGCGCTCAACCGTCTGACTCTGCTGCTCAGCCCCAACGCCGGACGGCCCACCCCGCGCCGCCGCAAAATCACGCGCAAAGTTGGCTCGCGCAGCAAGGGTACCCGCCCCTCGCAGCCCGAGTGAGGGATCAAAGCCTGTGCTAAAATCAAATCCGGATGCTCATGCACCCGGATTTTCCATTTCCCCTCCAAAGGAGCTCACCCCAAATGCAACCCTACCAACCCAGCAATCTGGTCCCGCTCACCGGCATGCTGCTTCTGGCCGCCGCCGCTATCTTTGGCGGCGCCGCCATTGGCGTGGCGGTCCACTTTGCCGGAAAACTGGTCTATTTGATCATCGTATTTCCCCTGCTGATGGGCATCGCGGCCGGTTTTTTGCTCGCACAGGCGATCAAGCTGGGCAAGGTCCGCAATCCGACCATCGCCGTCCTTTTTGCCGTGCTGGCGGCCGTGGTGGTCTATGGTTCGTATTGGGCCGCGGAATACATTGGCTTCCGCGCCGACGTCCGCACCTATATCAACGAGGAATATGGCCCGCAGGATCAGGCCGACATCGATGCCTTCATCGACGAAGTACTGATCGAAGAGACCACCATGCCCGGCTTTACCGGCTTCTTCCGGCTATCCTCGATGGAAGGGGTGACCCTCAGCCGGGTAGGCTCGGGCAGCGGCGACGGCATCAACCTGGGCGAAGTCGGCTCCTATATTTATTACCTGATCGAGCTGATCATCATTCTGGTCGCCGCCCTTGGCCCGGCGCGCCGGGCCGCCAGGCAGCCCTTCTGCGAAACATGCGAGGTCTGGTACGGCAAGGAACAATATCTCGGTTCCTTCCCGCTGGATCAGACTGCCCCTGTGATCGGCCTGCTGGAGAATGGACAGTTCAGCGACCTTGGCGGTCGCATCGGCCCGATGCTGCTGCCCGGCCTCAGCCTGTTCACCCGCGTGTGCGAAACCTGCCG
>DAOUGY010000123.1:0-2516 GCA_034428975.1 Anaerolineaceae bacterium
TCAGGTCAAGGTAAACATTTCCATATTGCACGGCATAACGCCCCCAGGAGAAATCTTGCTGAACGCCGCGTTTTTGCATCCCCTGCCATTCGGGTGCGTGATCGGTATACGTCTTCAGGGCACGCTGCAGGGCATTGGCAAAGGCGCGGGGTGTGGCCTTTTCAAACAGAAAGCCGGTGCCGGAGGTCAATTTGGGGTCGTCTACGATGGTGTCTTTAAGACCGCCCACGGCGCGGGCGACCGGGATGCAGCCGTAGCGCATGGCGATCATTTGGGCCAGGCCGCAGGGCTCGTAGCGAGAAGGCATCAGCAGCATGTCGCCGCCGGCGTACATGCGATGCGACAATTTGGCGTCAAAGCGAATGGCCGCGCGCACCCGGTCGGGAAAATCCTTTTCCAGGCGCTGGCAGGCTTTTTCCAGCACCGGATCGCCGGTGCCCAGCAAAATGGCCTGCCAGGGCGTACCGGTCAACAGCCGCAGACCTTCGATGGCGATGTCCACACCTTTTTGCTGGTCCATGCGGGAGATGAGAATGAGCAGTGGAGTGTCCATCTTTTCCGGCAATTCGAACTCACGCAGCAGGGCGCGCTTGTTCTCCGATTTTCCAGACATATCGCTGGCGGAGAACGGCGAGGCAATCTGCGGATCGTTTTGCGGGTCCCAGACCTGCTGGTCGAGACCGTTGAGGATGCCCATGATGGCGTCCTGGCGGGTGGCGAGAAAATCCTCCAGGCTGCAACCAAATTCCGGGGTGAGGATTTCCTTTGCATAGGACGGCGAAACGGCGATGACACGGTCAGCTTTCAGCAAACCCAGCGGCAGCGGCTGGCGGCGGCCCCAGGCGGGTAGACGCGGATCGCGGCTGAAGGGGATCTTGTAGGCTTTGATGGTCGCATCGGTTCCGCCGCCCATGAAGGGCAGGTTGTGCAGCGAAAGTACAGTGCGCGTTTTGGCGAAAAACGGGTCTTTTTTGCGGCGGTGCGCCAGGGCGTAGATGGAAATGGCGGTGTGCCAGTCATTGGCGTGCCAGATGTCGGGCGCCCAGTCCAGCTTTTTCGCCAGGTCGAGGGCGGCGAGCGAGAAGAAGATGAATTTCTCCCCGTCTTCGACGGTGTTCAGACTGTAGACGGGTCCTTCTTTGGGGAAAGGCGCGCCGTCGATGAGGTAAACCGGCATCCCGTTCACATCGGTCACATAGGCGCTGGCGGTGATGGTCTCCTCACCGCGCTCCACGGGAAAATCAAACAATGGGCGGATGTCCAGCTTTTTGGCGCGAATGGCGGCGTGGTAGGGGATGACCAGGCGCACGTCCAGTTTCCAACCGTCCAACGCGGCGGCGTCCAACTTGCGCAATTCGGCTGGCAGCGTCCCGGCCACATCCCCCAGGCCGCCGACTTTGATCAGTGGATCGGCCTCGGCGGCCACAAACAGCACGCGCACGGTTTTCCCTTCACGATCGATCATGTGGTTTTCCTCCCCAGAAAACACTGGTTAACGCTCCAGCATGGAACGGTAGTCATCGGTGATGGCTTCCGCCGCCGAGACGCCGATGTACTTGATCAATTCCAATGCCAGACCGGCTTTTTGCTCGGCATCCTGACGGCTCCAGGTGGAGGCTTTGACTTCCAGGTAACATCCGGCTTTGGGCTGAATGAATTCGTCGATATTGACAAAGAATTCGGTTTCGTGGAACTTGACCAGGAAGCGCAGACGGTCTTTGTGGATTTCAAATTCGCCCTTGGGTTTGAAGTACTCGCGGTAAAAGCGAAGGCTTTGCGCGGCGGGCGCCAGGAAGCGGCTGCGCGAGAGCAGAACTTTTTGCATCAGGCTGCCTTCGCGTGCTTCACCCAGAAGCGTCAGGCGCGAGCGCACATTCGTAATGGCGCCGTTTTCATCAATGAAGTGGTCTTCGCGGTAGCGCAGATGCCCCTGATTGGGCGCATCAAAGGAGAAGTAGGTGTCGTACTGGCGGTAATGGCGCTTGCGGACGATCTCAATTTCGGGTTTGTCCAGCGCGGCGGCCACGGCTTGCACGTCGACCACCGGTACTTTGGCCTGAATTTCGAAGCTCTCCTGCTCGGAAGCGCCACCGATGGCGATCAGCTTGGACAAGACCGATTCTTCGCGGTTCATCAGGAAGATGTCGATCTTGCGGGCATATTCCTTGCTGGCGTCCAACAGTTCGTTTTCTTTGAGGGTGAGCAACTCGCGGTTGCGCATCAGCCAGTGTCCGTTGACCATCACGTCGGTCACATCGGTGGATTTGGAGGCGTACACAATCTGGGCATACGGGCCGTGATGGTCGCGCTGGAAGCGCGGGGAGTTGTGCAACGGGGTGGTATCGATCAAAATCAGGTCGGCGCGTTTGCCGGGCTGCAGCGAGCCGGTGATGTGGCCCATGTGCATGGCCTGTGCGCCCAGACGGGTGGCCATCAGCAGCGCCTGGTAAGCGGGCAAAACGGTGGGATCATTGCTGGCGTTTTGGCCAGCAGAGCGGCCAAACGCACTTCCTCGA
>DAOUGY010000124.1:0-4508 GCA_034428975.1 Anaerolineaceae bacterium
ACATCGGTGCTGGCGCCAACGGCCGGGTTACCTTCATCGATTTGCTGTGGGGGAATGTTGAGCGAAAGCAGCAGGTGTTCGATTTCGCGGATGGATTTATCGGGTGAAAAAATCGCAAGGATGTGAAAACCAAGCGTTGCTGTGAATTCAAAACCGGGCAAAACGAGCACTTTGGAGAGCAAACGGCGGTACTCCGCCAATCGCTGACGCTCCTCTGGCAACATGCGGTTGAGCTTCTCCAGCAGCTCGAGTTGCTCGATTTCTTCGCGCATGGAGCGATAACCGGAAATCGTGTTGTGATCGGTAAGCGAGACGATTTCCAGCCCGCGGGCTTCGGCCTTCTGGAGAATCTCCAGAACAGTGACGCCGGGCTGCTGAAAATCGGCTGATGCCGGGGTGTGAATGTGGACATCCATTGCGTGCCATTGCATGGCCGAACGGGAAGGTTTCTTACTCATGGGTTACTCCTGACTGCCCACAACGGGCAGTGATTCTTTTAATTGGGCCAGTAATTCATCCGGCATGAAGGGCTTTTGAACAAAAAAGTCAGCACCTGCAGCGATGCATTCGTGCTGGAGATTCATGCCCGACGTCATGATGATTTTAGGTCGATTTTCCTGCCACAAGCGGTTGATTTGCTGAACAGTTTGGATGGTGTTGGTGTTCTTAAAGTGAACATCCATGATAATTGCATCTGGACGCCCCGCCTGGAGTTCCGCGATAAAATTCTGCGGATCAAACAATTCGTTCGCCATCACCGAATATCCTTCCAGCTCCAATAAGGTTTTCAGGAGGCTGCGGAGGACGGGATCGTCTTCTACCAAAACCAGGTGTGTGCTCACGGAATATTCTCTTGTTGCGGCTTTTGTAGAGGTTCGAGAGCCAACTCAATGACTTCCTGCATGTCCTCAACGAAGTGGAATGTCATTTTCTCGCGAACTTCTTGTGGGATATCTTCAAGATCGGGTTCATTTCGGCGCGGGAGCAGAATGGTCGTCAGCCCAGCCCGATGTGCCGCCAGCACCTTCTCTTTAATGCCTCCCACCGGCAGCACCTGGCCTCGCAGCGTGATCTCGCCTGTCATACCCACTTCGGCTTTGACTACCCGCCGGGAAATGAGCGAAACCAACGCCGTAACCATGGTGACTCCAGCCGAAGGACCGTCTTTGGGTTGCGCGCCGGACGGGATGTGCATGTGGATGTCGACAGTATCGAAGAACGTATCCGGCAAGCCAAGCTCAACCGCGCGTGAACGCACATAGCTTAAGGCGGCCTGTGCCGATTCTTGCATGACATTGCCGATCGATCCGGTAATCTTGAAACCTTTTCCACCGGGCATTTGTGTGGCTTCAATGAAAAGAATATCGCCGCCTACCGGCGTCCACGCCAGGCCTGTGGCAACACCAGGAATCGATGTGCGCCGGGTGATCTCTTCCGTTTCCATGAAGATTGGACGCCCAAGCAAGTCGCGCACCAGATCGGGCGTCACCTGGTAGGTTTCGGCTTTCTTCTCTGACATGCGGGTGGCAATTTTCCGGCAAACCATACCAATCTGCCGCTCAAGATTTCGGACGCCAGCTTCGCGTGTGTAATGACGGATGATGAAATGAATCGCTTCCGGTTCAAACGTGATTTCGTTGCCGAACAGCCCGTTCTCTCGAACCTGGCGTTGGATCAAATACTGTCGGGCGATTTCGACTTTTTCGCCCTCGGTGTATCCAGATAGCTGAATGACTTCCATACGGTCCAACAACGGAGCCGGGATGGTTTCCAGTGTGTTGGCGGTGGTGACGAACATCGTTTCCGATAGGTCAAACGCAACTTCCAGATAATTGTCCCGAAATTCGTAATTTTGCTCCGGATCGAGCACTTCCAGCAAGGCGGAGGCGGGGTCACCATGAAAATCCATTGTGAGTTTATCGATTTCATCGAGCATAAAGACTGGGTTGCGCGATTCGCACCGGCGCAAGGCCTGAAGGATGCGGCCCGGCATGGCGCCGATATACGTGCGGCGATGGCCGCGAATTTCGGCTTCGTCGCGCACGCCGCCCAGGGAGATGCGGATAAATTTGCGTCCCAGAGCATGGCTGATGGATTTTCCAAGAGAGGTTTTTCCAACGCCAGGCGGGCCGATGAAGCATAGGATCGCGCCTTCACGTTCCCGGCGGATCGAATCGGAGCTGGATTCGCCCAGTTCATCCTTACGCTCTTTGCGCAGGCGTCGTACCGCCAGGAATTCGAGAATCCGTTCTTTGATATCTTCCAGGCCGTAGTGCTCGGATTCCAGAATCTCGCGGGCATGACTGATATCCAGATTGTCATCGGTGCTGCGTGACCACGGCAGATTGACCAGCCACTCCAGATAGGTGCGGATGACTCCGTATTCTGCCGCCGCGGTGGGCAAGCGTCCCAGTCGATCCAATTCACGGCGGGCCTGTTTATCGGCCTCCACGGGCATACCGGCTGCGTCGATTTTCTTGCGAAATTCCTCTACATCGGCAGTTTGTTCGCCGCTTTCACCGAGCTCTTTTTCTATAGCCTTGAGCTGCTCACGCAAAAAATACTCTCGCTGGACTTTTTCGATCTCGGATCGGGCTTCGTTCTGGATTTTTTGACCCAATTCCAACACTTCGGTTTCTCGCGTGAGAATGCCGAGGAGCTTGCGTAATTTTTCGGCCGCGGAATCCAGTTCAAGAATGTTCTGAGCATCCGCAAGATCCATGCGCTGGAAATTGGCGATGGTGTAGACCGTTTGCAATGGGTCTTCGATGGTGAGAATGGTCGATACCAGTTCGCGCGGAATGGAAGGGATCATTTCGGCGATGTGCTCAAATTGCGAGCGTATGTTGCGCGCAAGGGCTTCGACTTCGAGATCAGAATCCACTGTTTCGGGGATCAGTTCGATGCGTGCTTTAAGGTAAGGATCCTGCTGCGTGAACTCACCCAGGCGGATCCGGGACATCCCCTGGACAAGCAGACGGATGGTGCCATCGGGCGCGCGGAAGAGGCGGTGGATCATGGCAACGGTGCCGATGGAATACAGGTCATCCGGGTTGGGGTTTTCCAGCTCCGGGTTGCGGGATGTCACGAGACCGATCAGGCGGTTGCCAGCAACAACATCATCGACCAGGCGGATGGAACGGGGCTGGCCGACTGTGAGTGGTAGACCGGTTTGCGGATAGACAACCAGGCCGCGCAATGGAAGAATCGGCAGTTCGTCAGGGATTTCGGGAGTGGGGTTTTGGGACTCTGGAGCTCCGGCGTCGTCGGGTTCCGACTCGGGTCCATGAATTTCATCGCCAAAAATGCCTGGAATATAACCGCCAAAGCCACCGCTTTCTTTTTCAGCGGCCAGGGTGAAGATTGTACCGGCGATATGTGGAAATGTGATCATATGGGTTGGGTTATTCCCGGTCAATATGAATTTGATGCGGTTGAGCTTTTGGAAGAGTGACTTCCAGGATGCCGTTGATGTACTGGGCTTCGGCACAATCCATCGCAACTGGTACGGCAATTTCCACCTGGGTCAGGAATTCGCCGTACCGAATCTCCATCTGATGGAAGGATTTTCGAGGAGAAGCATCCACCCGTACGCCGCTGATGGTTAGAACACCGCGATCAAACACAATGTTGAAACCCGTCTCCGTCATTCCAGCAATTTCGCAGCGTACAATGATCTTGTCTTCCTGCTCAAACACATCGGTTGGTGGACTCCATACCATTGGGCGCATCGTCGACCTCCAATCAATCCATCCGGTTAAAGACGGGCGAGGGCTTTCTGTGGTGAATGAATCCGACGGCTCGAAGGGTCTTATGATAACGGTGATCATAGGTCCTCCTATGCAGTGACCAGTTGCCGGGCGGCAGCGAGAACCGCCGGATAATCCGGTTCATCACCATTGGTGGGCATGTAAGCAACATAGGACACGCGATCGGATGCATCGACGATAAAGATTGCGCGCCGCAACAGGCGTACTTCTTTCATCAGGCAGCCGTATTTTTCGCCAAACTCGGCTGCCATGTGGTCGGAAACGACCATGACCTGGTCGACGCCCGCCGCTCCACACCAGCGCTTTTGCGCAACCGGGAGGTCGGTCGAGATGACGATGATGCGAATGGATTCATCCAGTGCGGCCGCCTCCAGGTTGAAACGGCGCGTTTCGCGGTCACAAACCGAAGTGTCCAATGAAGGAACAGCGGCAATGATCCGAATTTTGCCTCGAGTGGACTCCAAAAGAGGGAAGGAGGACCAATCCTGGGACTGAACTATGAATTCAAGCGCTGCAGCACCGACAGTGACGTCTTGACCGACCACAGTCATTTCACGTCCGGCAAATTTGATCAACCCGGTTCGTTCCATTAGTTTTTCTCCTGACACTCCTATCTTCCGGCAAGGCGCCCCTGGTGAGACTCGAACCCACAACCGACGGATTAGAAGTCCGGTGCTCTGTCCTATTGAGCTACAGGGGCCAATCGATCACCCGCCATGGACAGGACGGATGCCTTTA
>DAOUGY010000125.1:0-3380 GCA_034428975.1 Anaerolineaceae bacterium
CATCCGAATATTCACTTTCGCCGCCGGTGAAGAAGACTTTATTGTCATCGAAATTGGTCTTCCAGGTGGGCTGGCCGAGGGTGGACGCCGGATCGCCCGGCGCGGGGGTGGCGGTGGGCGGCGGGGTGGGCGTGGCGCTGGGCTGCGGCGTGTCGCTGGGCAGATGGGTGGCGCTGGGCGCCAGGGTTTCGCTCGGCACAGCGCCGGGTGTTTCGGTGGCGGGCTGCCAGGCATTGAGGGTCTGCGCCACAACGGTGCCGACCTGATCGGGTGTGGGCTGTTCCGCCTGCGGTGAGCTGCACGCACCGAGCAGCAGCATCAAAGCCAGCGTGATTGGCAATAGTTTTTTCATGATCACCTCCAAACCGGCAGGGGTGCCGGAAATCTAATTATAGCCCAGGTTGCAAGCGCCGCTCAAGCGCAGGAGGGATGCGCGGTGCGCTTGAGGCAAATCCAATTGGGTCAAGGCAAAATCCATGGCGGGCTGCCATTCTGGCATAAAATAGGGGTATGCCGACCTTTCGCTATATACTCTTCCACAAACCATACGGCGTGTTGAGCAGCTTCACGGATGAAGGCAGCCGCCCGACGCTCAAAGCGTATGTGCCTGTGCCCGGCGTGTATTCCGCCGGACGGTTGGATATGGACAGCGAGGGCTTGCTGCTGCTCACCGATGACGGCGAGTTGATCCACCGTCTGACCGATCCAGCGCGCCACCTGCCCAAAACATATCTGGTGCAGGTAGAAGGCGAGGTGACGCCGCAGGCACTGGCTGCGTTGGAACGCGGGGTGGAGATTCAGGGCTTTCGCACGAGGCGCTGCAGCGCAACGGCACTGAACGGCGAACCCGACCTGCCGCCGCGCGTCAAACCCATCACGCCGCACGGGCCGACCGCCTGGCTGCGCCTGACCCTTACCGAAGGAAAAAAACGCCAAATCCGGCACATGACTGCCGCTGTGGGGCTGCCGACATTGCGCCTGGTGCGCATCGCCATTGGGCCATTGACTTTGGAAGGTCTTCAACCTGGCGAGTGGCGCGACCTGCGCCCCGAGGAAATCGCGCTGTTGAACGAGATGAGCCGTCCCAATGGGAGAGGCCGGCGTAAATGATTGTATAATTCACTCAGCTGACCATGAAAACCCACATTTTGCAGTTGGAGAGCTTTGACGATGTGATTTCCGCCCGTGACAAAATGGGCGGAAGCAAAGCGCCGCGCATTGTGCTGGTGTGGCCCAAACGCGGGAGGATTTTGCGCCGCCGTGTGGACCTGGTCATATTGCAGCGTTACGCGGCGCAGCTGGGCGCGCAGGTTGCGCTGGTCACCCGCGATCCTGAAGTGATCGACAATGCCAAAAGTGTGGGTATGGCGGTGTTTCAGTCTGTCAACCGTGCGCGCACCGTCACATGGCGGCGTTCACGGCGGCGGCGAATTGCCCTGGGTGAGCGCAAAGGGTACGGCGTGCTGGCCATAATGCGCCGGAACACGCACGAAGCCACCCAACCGCTTAAGGAATATGCATTGACGCGCATTCTGTCATTTGTGGTCGGGGTGTTGGCAGTGTTGGCACTGGTGGCATTTCTGCTGCCCGGCGCGCGCGTGACCCTTGCGCCCGAAGAGCAAACGCAGCAGATGGATATCGCGGTGCGGGCATCGGGCGACATTGGCGCGCCCAACCTATCCGGCGGGCTGCCGGCGCAGGAAATGAGCGTGGTGGTGGAAGCGGAAGGCGAAGCCGTCAGTACGGGCCGGGTGGCGGTGCCGGATCGCGCGGCGCAGGGTGTAGTGCAGTTCACCAATTTGAGCGATGAGGCGGTAAACGTACCCGCTGGAACTGTGGTACAAACCCTGGAGCGGCCGGCGCAGCGTTTTGCCACGGCGCACGCCGTGACGGTGCCGGCCGGCGTGGGGCAGACCAGCATTGTGACGGTGATCGCCGAAGCCGCCGGTGAAACCGGCAATGTTGCGCCCGGCGCGGTGGCGGCGATTGAAAATCAGATTGGCGCAAACCTGAGCGTGACCAATGTCGAAGCCTTTAGCGGGGGCAGCTCGCAGGTCGGCCCGGCGCCCAGCGAGGATGACTACCGCGCGCTGCGAGAGAAAATGACCAAGGACTTGCGGAACAAGGCTGGTGAAGCTCTGCGCACGCGATTGAGCAGCGGCGATGTGCTGATTGATCCGTCCCTGGTGGTGATACGAGTGGAAGAAGAAACCCAGGACCCGCCGCCGGGGTCGCCTTCGGACCGGCTGCATTTGAAACTGCGGGTTGAAATGAGCGCCCGGGTGGTGACTTATACCGACCTGACGGGGGTGGCGTTGGCCGCCTTGAATGCCAATTTGCCGCAGGGGTTTGCTCCGCTGGATGAGACCCTCACCGTGGAATCCCTCTCCCTGCCGCAGTGGAACGCCGGGGAGACCGCGCGCTGGATGATTCGAGCACAGCGGTCGATCCGCGCCGATTGGAATGACAACGCGGTGATTCGCCGAATTACGGGGAGCCACCCGGCGGATGCGGTGCAGCGCTTGAGCGCGGATTTTCGGCTGCGGCGCGCGCCGATGATTGAATTGCAGCCTGCCTGGTGGGCACGCCTGCCATTCCTGCCGTTTCGGATTGAGGTGGTGGTCGAATGAACGAATTGGGCCGCGTGTTGGCGGTGGACCCCGGCGAGAAGAACATTGGCCTGGCGATCAGCGATCCGTCGGGAACGATTGCCAGCCCGTTGTGCGTCATTAAGCACAGCTCACGATTGCTGGATGCTGCCGCCATCGCGCAATTGGCCGATGAGAACGGCCCTGGATTGATCGTCATTGGTCAGGCCCTTTCCGCTGAGGGCGGTATTACGCCGCAAGCGCGGCATGCCGCCCGTCTGGCGGAGGCCGTGCGCGAGCAAACCACCTTGCCGGTGCTGCTGTGGGATGAAAGCGGCAGCACGCGCGAGGCGCGTTCGGCGCGGTTGGCGATGGGCGCCACCCGCCGGCGGCGCGGTGGCCATTTGGATGAAATCGCGGCGACCGTGATCTTACAAACCTACCTGGATGCGCACCATGCCTGACCTCACTTCATCCTCGCGATCCCAATCTCATCCCACTCGACCCCGCCCGGCACGGCGGCGCGGGCGAACCTGTCTGTCGCTGTCGCTGCTGATGCTGCTGGCGGTGGTGTGCGGGTTGGCGGCCGCCGGGATCTGGACGGTGACGCAACTACCGGGCATGGTGGAGGTGCTGTTTGGCCCGCCCAATGCGGCCATGACGACCAACACGCGCTGGCTGTACACTGTGCAGCTCTATCTGGGACGCGAAAACTTGTTGAAAGCGGCGGCGCCGGGGTCGGTGCCTGTGCCGTTTACCGTGGAGTCAGGGGAGTCGGTCGGTTCGATCAGC
>DAOUGY010000126.1:0-12321 GCA_034428975.1 Anaerolineaceae bacterium
GATGCGCCCGGAAAGCTGCGCGGCCACATCCGCGGCGTGAATCGGGTTGGGACCGCCGGACAGATTGGCCGACGTGACCGCCAGCGGTCCGCAGGCGCGCAGTAGAGCACGCGCAAAGGGGTGGTCGGGCATACGCACGCCCACCGTGGGCAGCGGCGAGAGCACGTCCGGCAGGTCGGCGCGGCGCTGCACCACCAAAGTGAGCGCGCCCGGCCAGAAGCGCTGCCCCAGGCGCAGCGCGGGAGGAGGGAAGTCCTGCGCCACCAACGCAATCTGCTCGATATCGCCCACCAGCACGGCAATGGCTTTGTTGAAATCGCGGCCTTTGGCGGCGAAGAGCTTTTCAATCGCGGCGGCGCTGTCCATGCGCGAGGCCAGGCCGTAGACCGTGTCGGTGGGGAAGGCGATTAGCCCGCCCGCCTGCAGCACATACTGCGCGCGGGACAGGGCTTCGGGGTGGTTGACGGCAAGTGTTTCGGTGTGCATGGACTGATTGTACCGCGGCGTGGATCAGTGTGCCAGAATCTGCGAGAAGAACGCGCGGGTGCGGTCGTTGGCAGGATTCTCAAACACCTGCGCTGGAGTGCCGCGCTCGAGGATGCGCCCTTCGTCCATGAAAACCACCTCATCGGCGGCGGCGCGCGCAAATCCCATTTCGTGCGTCACCACCAGCATGGTGGTGCCTTCGCGCGCCAGGTCGAGCATTACATCCAGCACTTCTTTAATCATTTCCGGGTCAAGCGCGCTGGTCGGCTCGTCGAAGAGGATCAGATCGGGGCGCTGCGCCAGGGCGCGGGCGATGGCCACGCGCTGCTGCTGCCCGCCGGAAAGCTGAGATGGAAAGGCACTGGCGCGGGCGGCCAGGCCGACCCGGTCAAGCTGTTTCAGGGCCAGCGCTTCGGCATCGGCGCGCGGCATTCTACGCACCACGCGCTGGGCCAGCGAGACGTTGTCCAACACGCTGAGGTGCGGGTAGAGGTTGAAGTGCTGGAAGACCATGCCGATGTTGGCGCGCGCGGCGTTGAGTTGAGCCGGGACGCTGCTGAGCGGCGCGCCGTTGACCCACACCTCCCCGCTGGTGGGCGTTTCCAGGCGGTTGACGCAACGCAGCAGGGTGGATTTGCCCGATCCGCTGGGGCCGATGATCACCACCACCTGCCCGCGTGCGACCTGCAGACTGACGTTCTCCAGCGCGCGCACCGCGCCGAAGGTTTTGCTGACGTTACGAATATCGACCAGTAAATCAAGCGCGGCCATTGGCGTTCATCCTTCGTTCGAAGTATTTGATCAGAAATGAGAGCAGGAGAGTCATGCTCAGGTAGATCACGGCCAAGATGGTGTAAGCTTCTTGAAATTGGAAGGAACGGCCGGCGTACAGGCGGGCGATCTGGGTGACATCGCGCACGGCCAGGACCGAGACGAGTGAAGAATCTTTGAGCATGGAGACGAAATCATTGCCGAGAGCGGGCAGCACGTTGCGTACGGCCTGCGGCAGGATGATGAATCGCATGGCCTGGGCGTAGCTCATGCCCTGCGAGCGGGCGGCCTCCATTTGCCCGCGTCCGATCGATTCGATGCCGGCGCGGAAGATTTCGGCCTGAAACGCGCCGTACGTGATGGATAGGGCCACCACAGCGCGCAATTCCATCGAAATGGAATTGTTTTGCAAGGCCAGCAGCGGAGCCGCCAGCATGGGGAAACCCATTTCCTGAATGCGGCCGCCCAGGGCGTTGAGTGCATTGACCGAAGCGGGCACACCCACCAGGGCGATGAAAAAGATCAGCACCAGCATGGGCACGCCGCGAATGACTTCAATGTAAAAGGTGGCGGCATTTTTGAAGAAGACGCTGCTGGAAATGCGGGCCAGACCGGTGACCAGACCGATGGCGATTGCCACGCCGAACGCGATCAGCGTGGTGGACAGAGTGATGCCCAGCCCGGCAATGATCAGCGAAAAGGCTTCGTTGAACGATGGACGGGTGAAGATGAGCACAACGGCGCATAGCGCGATGGCGGCGATGCCGAGCGTCCACCAGGGGAAGGCCGCCAGCCGGGCTCTCAGACGCTGCCGGTTGAGCGCGGCGCTGCGGCGTTGCGCTGCGCGGAGGGGAATACTCTCTACTGACATTTCTCTTTCCTTATCCGGCGGGCGGCGCAAACGGTCTGCGCCGCCCGCCTGTGATCCGTTAGTTTTCGCCCTGGAGGTCGTCCGAGGTGATGTTGAAATTGGAGCCGAAGTATCGGGCGTTGATCCGATCCAGCGTGCCGTCGGCCTGCATGGCCTGGATGGCCTGGTTGACAGGGCCGACCAGATCGCTGGTTTTGGGGAAGATGAAGCCGAGCTCGTCCGAGGCAATTGCCGGACCGATCAGCTCAAGCGCGTCGCTGTTTTCGCCCTGATAGCCCATACCGACGATTTCATCGATCATTACCGCGTCCACATCACCAGCGATGAGCGCCTGCACAGCGAAGGGGAACTGCTCGAAGGCCTGAATGCGGTTTTCGGGCAGGAATTTGGCGGCGGTTTCGTAGTTGGTGGTGCCGGATTGCGTGCCGAGCACAAAGCTGTCGTTGGCGGCAAATTCTTCAATACTGGCAAAGCGGGTTTCGCCTTTGCGCACCAGCAAGCGCTGGGTGATTTGAATGTAACCGTTGGAAAAATCGACGATTTTCTTGCGGTCATCGGTGATGGTGATGCCGTCGGCGCCGACATCGGTCAGTTTATCCGAAACGGATTGGATCAGACCGTCCCAACCGGTTTCGACAAATCGCGGGGTGCAGTTGAGGCGCATGCAGATCTCGCGCCACACATCGTAATCCCAACCAGCAGCGGTGCCGTCTTTGAGCACATAGTTGAACGGCAGGTACGCATTTTCGACGGCGATGGTCACTTCACGGCAATTCAGATTCACCAGCACGCCTTCGGTGGTCGCCGGGCAGGCCGGCACTTCGGTGGCGGCAGGCGCGGAAGCGCATGCGCTGAGCAAAGCGGCACTCATGGCAACAACAAGCATCAGGGCAAAGAAACGGGTTTTCATCGAGCTTCTCCTCAAAAAGATCAAAGTGGTGGTCAGCTCAGCTTCCGCACATCCATCGGGCCCTGATGGGGGCAGTTGCTTTTGCCATGCAATGATGCAGTCCCGGCAACGAAAAAGCCCTCCCCATTTGGAAGGGGAGGGCTCAGGTTTGCACCGAGTTCTGCTTTTATTGGCCTTGCCGGGACCAAGCAAAAGCGTACTCTCCTTCCGGGAGAAGGCGAGAATGCTTATGCAGGCGCTTGGCGATCAGGCACGTAAACATGCGCTTTTTATAGCACATGCAAAATGACCTGTCAATGGTTGATTTGGAAAAATCAGGCGGGATTTTCAACTTTTACCAGGCGGGGCAGGCCGGCGAGGTCGTGCAGCAGGTCAATGCGGGCGGCGGGCAAGGCGCGGCGGGCGGCCTGGCAGGCCGTTTGGCCTTGCGAAGCCTCGATCTCCAGCAACAACAAGCCGCCGGGCGCCAGCCAGCGATGGGCATCGCTCAGCAACGCGCGGATGCAATCCAGACCGTCCGCGCCGCCGTCCAGGGCCAACCGGGGCTCATAATGGCGTACGCGCAATCCGGCCAGTGTGGCGCCGGGAATGTAGGGCAGGTTGGCGCACACGATGTCGAACGGTCCGCGCAGCGGGGTGAGTAGATCGGCTTGCAGCAGGGCGATGCGCTCGCGCACGTTGTGGCGCGCGGCGTTGGCGGCGGCCATGTCCAATGCAGCACGGGAACGGTCGGTGGCAGCGATTTGCAGATCGGGGGTATGAACCGCCAGTGTGACAGAAATGCAGCCGGAGCCGATGCCGGCCTCGGCGGCGCGGCGGTGGGTGGGGTGGTGGCGCAGCCAGGTCAGCGCATTTTCCACCAGCAACTCGGTTTCGGGCCGGGGGATCAGCACCGCAGGGGAAACGGCGAAATTCAGGCCGTAAAATTCCTGCCGGCCGGTGAGGTATGGCAAAGGCTCGCCGGCAGTCAGGCGAGCCAAAAGGTCATTCAAGCGCTGCAACTGGTCGGAGCGGATTTGCGTCTCGGGGTGAGCCGCCAGATCGGCGCGGGAACGCTCCAACACATGCTCCAGCAGAGCGCGGGCTTCCAGGGCGGGGGCGTCGCTGAGCGGCGTCAGGCGTTCCATTGCCTGGCGCAGCCAGGCGCCGGCTTCATTCGTCGTCATCCTCCGTCCCTGTGGAGAGGCGGTCGGTTTCTTCGCGCAGCGACAGCTCGTCTATAAATTCGTCCAGGCCTCCGTCGAGTACGCCGGCGATGTTGAACGAGGAGACGTTAATGCGGTGATCGGTGACGCGCGATTGCGGGAAGTTGTAGGTGCGGATCTTTTCGGAGCGTTCGCCGGTGCCGATTTGCGAGCGGCGCGATTCGTCCAGTTCGGACTGGCGCTTTTGTTGCTCGATTTCGTATAGGCGAGCGCGGAGAATGCTCATGGCGCGGATGCGGTTCTGCAATTGCGAGCGTTCATCCTGGCAGGCCACTACTATACCGGTCGGAATGTGCGTCAGGCGCACGGCGGTGGCGTTCTTCTGCACGTTCTGACCGCCGGCGCCCGCCGAGCGGTAGATATCGATACGAATATCGGATTCGGGAATCTGGATCTCCAAATCTTCCACTTCGGCCAGGACCGCCACGGTGACGGTGGAGGTGTGGATGCGGCCCTGGGCTTCAGTGGCGGGTACGCGCTGCACGCGGTGCACCCCCGATTCGTACTTCAGGCGGGAATAGGCCCCACGGCCTTTGACCTGAAAAATGATTTCCTTGTATCCGCCGATGCCGATTTCGTTGGCGGAGAGGATTTCGATCTTCCAGTTCTTGCGCTCGGCATAACGCGAGTACATGCGAAACAGGTCAGCAGCAAACAGGGCGGCCTCGTCGCCGCCGGTGCCGGAGCGGACTTCGACGATGACGTTGCGCTCATCGCGCGGGTCCTTGGGAATGAGCAGCCCTTTCAGTTCTTTTTCCAGCGCTTCCAGGCGCGGGGTTAGTTCTTCCATTTCGGCCAAAGCCAGCATGCGGATCTCTTCGTCTTCTTCGGCCATCAGCGTGCGCGATTCATCCATGCGCTTGAGTGTCTGGTTGTATTCGCGGCCTTTCAGCACCACCGGTTCAATTTCGGCGCGCTCTTTGGCCAGCTCGGCCACACGTTGATAATCGCTGGCGCTTTCTTCCAGCAGGTGTTCCAACTCCTGATAACGGTGTTCGATTGCGGCAATTTTTTCTAACATGGTTGTCCAGTTTATCCAAAAAGTGCAGGCATACGTTCCGGGCAAATTATACCAGACCGGCGGGGTGAAAAGCCTTATACACAGACGCGGATCTTTGTGTGAAAAATCACGAAATGAGATAAAATATTGATGGTTCGGTATTTCCTTTCATGGTGGGGAGCGCAGGTACACCAGCAGGTTGACTCGATTTACCGTATCCACCCGTTGGTTGCGATTCAATTTCATATTCTGTATGGAGGAGCGTTGCATGGACGTACTTGCCTTGTCGAGGTGGCAGTTTGCCATCACAACCATTTACCATTTCTTCTTCGTTCCCCTCACCCTGGGTCTTTCCGTGTTGGTGGCGATCATGGAAACGCTGTATGTACGCAGCGGCAAAGAAGTCTACCGGCGCATGACCAAATTCTGGGGCACGCTGTTCGTGATCAATTTCGCCATGGGCGTGGTCACCGGCATTGTGCAGGAATTCCAGTTTGGCATGAACTGGTCGCAGTATTCGCGCTACGTGGGTGATATTTTTGGCGCGCCGTTGGCCATTGAAGCATTGCTGGCCTTTTTCCTCGAATCGACCTTCCTGGGCCTGTGGCTGTTTGGTTGGGATAAAGTCTCGAAAAAAGTTCACCTGGCGGCCATCTGGCTGGTGGCGTTGGGCTCCAACATTTCGGCGCTGTGGATTCTGATTGCCAACTCGTTCATGCAGTCGCCGGTCGGTTATGCCGTGCAGGCCGACGGCAGCATCGTGATGAACGATTTCGGCGCGCTGATCGGCAACCCGTACGTCTGGCTGCAATTCCCGCACGTTGTCTTTTCGGGGTTTGCCACGGCGGCGTTCTTTGTGCTGGGCATCAGCGCCTATCACCTGCTGCGCAAGAAAAACGAAGATGTCTTCCGCCGCTCGTTCAAAATCGCGGCGATTTTTGGGCTGGTGGCGGCTTTGGGTGTGGCGTTGATTGGCCACCGCCAGATGCAGCGCATGTTGATCAATCAGCCGATGAAAGTGGCCACTGCCGAAGCGCTGTGGCGCAGCGAAGATCCGGCTTCCATGTCGCTCATCAACCTTGTGGATCAGGAGAACCAGGTCGATTTGATCCACCTGCCGCGCATCCCCTACCTGCTCAGTTTCCTGTCCTACGACCGTCCCTCCGGCGAGGTGAAGGGCATTTTGGACCTGCAGGCGGAGTACGAGGTCAAATATGGCCCCGGTAATTACATTCCGTTGATCAACGTCAACTACTGGACGTTCCGCATCATGGTCGGCGCGGGCGTATTGATGCTGGCCGGCGCGGCGTATGCGCTGTTTGTGGCGCTGCGCAAGAATTCCAGCGGCAAAGTGAAGCTGTTGGGGTTGTTCCCACTGGCCATCGCGCTGCCGTATCTGGCTAACACCGCCGGTTGGATTTTGACGGAAATGGGGCGTCAGCCGTGGGTGGTGTTTGGTTTGCTGAAGACGGAAGACGCCGTTTCGGTCAGCGTTTCGCCGGGCATGGTGCTGACCTCGTTGATTGCGTTTACGCTGGTGTACGGCGTATTGATGGTGGCGGACATTTATCTGCTGCGCAAATATGCCAAAGCCGGCCCGCCGTCATCGGCCGGCAATCATCACGATCATCAAAACGCGGACCTCGAAGCCTACCGCTAAAGGAGCAAAACATGGACCTGAATACTCTGTGGTTTATTCTGATCGCGGTGCTGTACATCGGCTACTTCGTGCTGGAAGGCTTTGACATGGGCGTGGGCATGCTGCTGCCCTTCCTGGGCAAGAAGGATGAAGAACGCCGTCAGATCATCAACACCATTGGCCCACACTGGGACGGCAACGAAGTCTGGTTGCTGACGGCGGGTGGCGCGACATTCGCGGCCTTCCCGCACTGGTATGCCACGTTGTTCAGCGGTTTTTACCTGCCGCTGCTGCTCATGCTGCTGGCGCTCATTTTGCGCGGTGTGGCGTTCGAATTCCGCAGCAAGGATGAAAATCCGTTGTGGCGGCGACTGTGGGATTGGACTATCTGCATCGGATCGTTTGTGCCGGCGCTGCTGTGGGGCGTGGCGTTTGCCAACTTTGCGCTGGGCGTGCCGATCGATG
Organism: Anaerolineaceae bacterium; assembly: GCA_034428975.1. Lineage (GTDB taxonomy): Bacteria > Chloroflexota > Anaerolineae > Anaerolineales > Anaerolineaceae > DAOUGY01. Next base: position 7,348 of record DAOUGY010000126.1, read on the forward strand.
CCAACATGGAATACACCGGCGGCTTTTTCAACCTGCTCAACCCGATCGCGCTGATCGCCGGGGTGACCTCGGTGCTGGGCATGCTGGTGCACGGCGCGGTGTTCCTCGGCCTGAAAACGGATGCCACCCTCACGGCGCGGGCGCAGCGCGTGGCCGGCCGCCTGTGGATTCCGGCGGTGCTGGCGCTGGTGGTCTTTGGCGCGGCAGCGCTGTTCTTCAGCCCGATTTTCGCGCGCGCTTCGATCGTGGCGACGATTTTGCTGGCCGCCGCGGTGCTGGCGGCGGTGGCGGCAGGCCTGAACATCCAGAAAAAACGCATGGGCACGGCCTTCCTGCTCACCTCGGGTACCATACTGCTCACGGTGGCGACGATGTTCGCGGCGCTGTTCCCCAATGTGCTCATCTCCAGCCTGGATCCGGCCAATTGGAGCCTGACGATCTACAACGCCTCGTCCAGCCCGTACACGCTGAAGGTGATGTCGATTGTGGCGCTGGTGTTTGTTCCGGTGGTGTTGGCCTACACAGCCTGGACCTACCGCGTGTTCCGTAAACGTTTGACCGGACGGAAAGAGGAACTGCATTACTAGGCCGGAACGATTGAACCGGACAGGCGGGGCCAATAGCCCCGCCTGTTGCTATTTACCGAATGCCCTTCATGGCTTAAAATGAAAGAGAATTCCAAATCAACTGGAGGAAAACATGGGCTGCTGCGACAAGAAAGAGATCATCCTCACCGACCAGGCCCCCAAGGCGATTGGTCCGTATTCGGTTGGTGTGCGTGCCGGCCATTTTCTGTACACGGCCGGGCAGATTGCGCTGGACCCGGCGACCAACACGGTGGTGGACGGCGGCATTGAAGCGGAGACCCATCAGGTGTTCAAGAACCTGAAAGCGATCCTGGAAGCCGGCGGGTCTTGCCTGGAAAACGTGGTCAAGACCACCGTCTTCCTGCGCGACATGGCGGACTTTGCGGCGATGAACGGCGTGTATGCCCAGTACCTGGGTACCAACTCGCCGGTGCGCACCACGGTGGCCGTTTCGGGGCTGCCCAAGGGTGTGATGGTGGAAATTGAAGTCGTGGCGCTGCTTTGCGACGACGACGGCGAGTGCTGCAAGAAGTAATCGCGGAGAGCCAACACCGGAATGGAAAGCGGCACCGTTCTGCTGGTGGATGATGAAAACAGCATCGTGCAACTGGCGCGCCTGTATCTGGAACGCGAGGGCTACACGGTGCTGTCGGCCGGCGACGGACCCTCCGCGCTGGAGACGGCGCGCAGCCGCAATCCGGAATTGATGGTGCTGGACGTGATGCTGCCCGGCATGGACGGATTTGAGGTGTGCCGCACGCTGCGCGCCGAAAAAATCAATCTGCCAATCATCATGCTCACCGCGCGAGACGAGGACATGGATAAGATCCTCGGGTTGGAATTGGGCGCGGACGATTACATGACCAAGCCCTTTAACCCGCGGGAATTGGTGGCGCGCGTGCGCGCAATTTTGCGGCGCACGCGTAGCGCCCCCGGCGCCCGGGCGGGCGAAACTCTGCGGGTGGACGATTTGGTCATCAATACATCCAGCCGTGAGGTGACAGCAGCGGGACTGCCGGTGACCCTGCGCACCCAGGAATTTGAGGTTCTGCTGGTGTTGGCCAAAAACCGCGGGCGGGTGTTGAGCCGCGAGCAATTGCTCTACCTGGCCTGGGGGTATGACTTCCCGGGGCAGACTCGCACGGTGGACGTGCATGTGGCGCAATTGCGCCGCAAACTGGCCGGTGCCCATGCCCAAATTGAAACCGTCACTGGCGTCGGATACAAGCTGGTCGGTTAGCTTATGCTATCTTCCCTGCGCACGCGCCTGTGGTTCAGTTATGCCCTGCTGGTGGTGGTCGTCATCGGCGGTCTGGCGATGGGTGCGGCGTTGATGATTGCCCGCGATCCGGGCATTTACCGCCAATCGGCCTTTGAAATGCGCGTGGCGGATGCGTTGATCAGCCAGCGGATTGTGCTGGGCGTGTATCTGGATACGGCGCGCGTCGAGCGGATTTTGACATCGGAATTGGACAACGCTGATTTGCGCGTGGTGATTCTGGCAGCGGACGGCAAGGCCGTGATCGACGCCGGGCAGGGAGCCGGGCGCGCGCTGCCCACCCTGGAAGTGACCGGAGTGCTGGGGCAGAACACGCTGATCGACGTCAGCACCTACCGGGATGCGCGCCGCCAACCCTGGTTGTACACGCTGCGTCTGTTCCCCAACGGAAGTATGCTGCTGGTGTCGATGCCGCGCCCAACGCTGCAAATTCTGGCGCTGCTGCGTGATGAATTCCTGCGCCCGGTGGTGCAGGTTACCGGGTTGGCGCTGCTGCTGGCAGTTCTCCTCAGCCTGGTGATGGGCGGGTGGATCGCGCGGCCGCTGCAGCGCATGGTGCAGCTGGCGCACGCCACCGCCCAGGGCAGCCTGGCGAACGTGCCGCTGGAAGGCCCCGGTGAACTGCGCCAATTGGGCCAGTCGCTGAATGAGATGAGCCAGAAGGTACACGACAGCCAGCAATCGCAGCGCGATTTTGTGGCCAATGTATCACACGAGTTGAAAACGCCCCTGACCTCCATTCAGGGGTTTGCGCAAGCCATTTTGGACGGCACGGTCAGCACGCCGCAGGACGTACAACAGGCGGCTGGTGTCATTTATAGCGAATCGGAGCGTATGTACCGACTGGTGCAGGAGCTGCTCTCGCTGGCACGTTTGGAAGCCGGCACGGCCGATCTGGAGCAGGTTCGACTGGACTTGCGCGAGGTGCTGCAATCGTTGGCGGCGCAGTTTGCCCTGCGGGCGCGAACGGCCGGGGTGGATCTGACGGTGGAAACCGGCGAATCGCTGCCCTTGTTGGGCGACGGCGATCGTTTGATGCAGGTCTTCAACAATTTGCTGGACAATGCCTTTAAATTCACGCCGCAGGGTGGGCGCATTCGCCTGCAGGCCACCACCGAGCCGGGCAAAGCGCTGGTGCGTGTGACCGACAGCGGCCCGGGCATAGATCCGGCGGAACAAAAACGCATTTTTGAGCGCTTCTACCAGGTGGACAAGGCGCGCAGCGGCGGCGGGGATCGCGGCGTGGGGCTGGGACTGGCCATCGCCGCTGAAATTGTGCGTGCGCACGGCGGGGAAATTAGCGTGGAATCGGCGCCGGACGGGGGCAGCACCTTCACGGTGCGCCTGCCGCTGGCCGCCGCGGAGAACAGAGCATAGAGGTCATGACACTCGTTTCGATTATTGTCCCGTGTTACAATGAGCAAAGCACCATCGGGCTGCTGCTGGCGGCGATCGATGCGCAAAGCTTGCCGCGGCACCAAATGGAAGTGGTGATCGCCGACGGCATGTCCGGCGATCGGACGCGCGAGGTGATCGCCGCTTTTTGCGCGGAGCATCCGGCGCTGCGTGTGCGCATGGTGGACAATCCCACGCGTCACATTCCGGCCGGGGTCAATGCCGCGCTGCGCGCCGCGCAAGGCGAGTATGTGGTGCGCATGGACGCCCATTCGGTGCCCGCGCCGGATTATGTGGAACGCTGCATCGCCGATCTACGCGCCGGATTGGGTGAGAACGTCGGCGGGGTGTGGCAAATTGAGCCGGGCGGCCCGGGTTGGATGGCGCGCGCCATTGCCCGCGCGGCGGCTCACCCGTTGGGCGTGGGCGATGCCGGTTACCGTCACGCCACGCGCGCGGCGGTGGTGGATACAGTGCCGTTTGGCGCTTTCCGCCGCGATCTGGTGGAGCGCATCGGCGCATTTGATGAGAGCCTGCTCTCGAACGAGGATTACGAGTTCAATGCGCGCCTGCGCCAGAGCGGCGGGCGGGTGTATCTTGACCCGCAAATTCGCACAGTGTATTTTGCACGGCGCAATCTGGGCGCACTGGCGCGACAGTACGCACGCTATGGATTTTGGAAATGGCGCATGCTTCGGCGTTACCCCGGCACGCTGCGCTGGCGGCAAGCGTTGCCGCCGTTGTTCGTCTTGAGCTGGATCGGTCTGGGGCTGCTGGCCATTTTTTGGCCGGTGGCGCGCGGATTGCTGTTGGCCGAAGCGCTGGTGTACCTGGCGACGCTGATCGCGGCTGCGACCTCGATGGCCGCGCGCGAGCGGGATGCCGGCTTGTTGGTGGGCATGCCGTTGGCGATCGCCACCATGCACATGGCCTGGGGTGGTGGTTTCTTGTGGAGCGCAATCAAATCGCTGGTTGGACGGTAAAATAAGAATTTATGGGAATCAAAGCCAATACGCGACCGCTGATTGGGATTCGAGGCAGTGAACGAAAGTTGCTGCTGCTGACCGGTGATTTAATCATCTGTCTGATCAGCCTGTCTGTGGCCATCTACGTTTGGGCACACGATTCCGCTGAATATTTGGGTTTTAGTTGGACGTTTGTGCGGGAACGTGTGCCGGTATGGTTCTTCTTCCTGCCGGTGTTGTGGCTGCTGCTGTTGGCCGAACTGTACGACGTGCGCCGCTCCAGCCGTCGAAGTGACACGGTGGGGGCGATTGCCATTGCCGTGGGCATCAGCGCGATTCTGTACCTGGCGGCTTTCTTCCTGGCCGAACCCAAATCACTGCCGCGCCTGGGCGTGGCGGTGTTCTTCCTTTCGGCGGCGGTTGGCACGATGATCTGGCGCATGGTGTATATTCGCGTCTTCACCGGCCAACCGTTCATGCGCCGCGTGCTCATTGTTGGCGCCGGACGGGCCGGAACGGCGCTGGTGAACGTCATTCAAGGGTTGAAACCCGCGCCGTTTAACCTGGTGGGTTTGATCGATGACGATCCCGACAAGCAGGGGACATCCTTCGCGGATGTACCTGTGCTGGGAACGGGGGACGCATTGATCAATATCATCGACATGTATAACATCAGCGACGTAATTTTCGCCATTTCGGGGACGATGCGCACCGAAACGTTCGAGGCGCTGCTGGAAGCCGAGGAGCG
>DAOUGY010000127.1:0-2485 GCA_034428975.1 Anaerolineaceae bacterium
GGGAGGAACCTATGTTTTGTACCCATTGTGGCAATGAAATGAAAGAAGGCACGGCATTTTGCGGACGGTGCGGGCAGCCGGTGGGCAGCCGCGCGCCCGAAGCCCCGGCTGCGCCGGCCTGGACGCCGCCGCCGGCGGCAACCTATTCTCCCCCGCCGGCCGCTTACCCGCCCCCGCCGCAAGGCGGCTATTACGCCCCGCCGGGGTATTACGCTCAACCGGCGGCGCGCAGCGGAGCGAAACCACTATTGAAGCGCATCGCCGCGGTGGGTGGACCGCTGGTGATTTTGTGCTTCTTCCTGCCCTGGCTGTTTGCCAGTTGCACCGTATCGTCCATGTTGGGCGGTGAAGCGCAGGGCTTTAACGTCAGCGGCCTCGAGATCGCCACCGGCGATTACCGCTTCCTCGACCAGATCAGCTCGCTGGCCGGCATGTACGGCGGAGATACGTCGCAAATGGGTGACATGAACCTGGAAGCCAAGCCGTTTGTCTTCCTTGTGCCGCTGCTGGGGCTGGTGGGCCTGGCGGCGCTCAACGGGCGCGCCTCCGGTCAGTTTGTGGCGGCCGCCGCCGGGGTGTTGGGCGTCATCACCATGATTGTGATCGGTTCGCAGCTTGGAAAAGTGATGGACGATGCCATGAACAGCGGTTTCACCATCGAATACCGCCTGGGGTACTACGGCGTGTGGATCGGTTTCATCTGGATGGTGATTCTGGGGCTGACGGCCATCTTCCTGTTGCGCAACGAGCCGCAGGGTGGCTAACGCGGATGGGGAAGCGAATGCCCAGGGTGTTGGTAACGGCGTTTGACCCGTTTGGTGGCGAGACCATCAACCCCGCGTTTGAAGCGCTTCAACGCCTGCCGGACGAACTGGACGGGGCGCAGATCTTCAAGCTGGACGTGCCGACCGTGTTTGGCGAAGCCATTCGCGTTACAGCGCAGCGGCTGGACGATCTGCGCCCGGATGTGTGCATTTGCGTGGGGCAGGCCGGCGGGCGGGCCGAAATCAGCGTGGAGCGCGTGGCGATCAATGTGGACGACGCGCGCATCGCCGACAACGCCGGAGTGCAGCCGGTGGATGCGCCCATTGCGCCGGACGGACCGGCGGCCTATTTCGCCACGCTGCCGATCAAGGCCATCGCCGAGGGCATTCGCGCGGCGGGCATTCCGGCGGCGGTGTCCAACACGGCCGGCACGTTTGTGTGCAACCACCTGATGTACGGCGTGCTGCATGCCATTCAGCGGCAGGGACTGCCCACGCGCGCCGGATTTATCCATATTCCATTTTTACCGGAGCAAGCAGTGGGGAAAAGCGCCGGGACACCCTCGATGAGCTTGACCAGCATTGTTACCGCATTGGAAACGGCCGTCCGCGTGACGCTGCAAACCCGCGAGGATCTGCATCAAACCGAAGGTGCGCTGTACTGACCGTCGCCTCCGGCGGCACTGTGTCCGCAGTGTGTCCGCTGCATGTCCGGATGATACTTGAATGGCCTGCCGGCGCGCAATATAATGAAATCTAACAACACTGGGTGACCGGTGTTGGCGTGTTGTGCGCCGCTTGCGGCATCCATCTGCAGAAATTCACCTGCTGTCAAACGGCGTAGCCGCCCGAAAAGAAGGAGGTGTAGATCTGTCAGATCGTTCCTTTCCACTTCTTCTGTTGTTCGATCCCCATAAACGTTCCAAATGAGTAAGGAGAGAGAGATGAGTAAGAAGTTCAATCGTGTGGCAATGATTTTCTTCGCCCTGTTGGTGAGCGCCAGCATGCTGCTGACGGCCTGCACCACGCCGGCGGCCACCACCCAGCAGCCTGCCGAAAGCAAGCTGGCGGTGGGTATTGTGCTGCCGACCAAGGACGAACCGCGCTGGGTTCAGGATGAAACCCGCTTCACCGAAGCGCTGAACAAAGCCGGTTACCAGGTTGAAATTCTCTTCAGCCAGGGCTCTTCGGCCAAGGAAAAAGAGAACGTTGAAGCACTGCTGACCAAGGGCATCAAAGTCCTGATCATCTGCCCGCAGGACGGCAATGCGGCAGCGGCGGCGGTGGAAGAAGCGCGCAAAGCGGGCGTGAAGGTGATCTCGTACGACCGCCTGATCACCGGCACGGACGCGGTGGACTACTATGTGACGTTTGACAGCATTGCGGTGGGCGCGCAGCAGGGCCAGTACCTGATCGACCACGCGGCTGCGGCGAGCGGCAACCCGCTGTTCCTGTATGCGGGTGCGGCGTCGGACAACAACGCGTTCCTGTTCTTTGAAGGGGCGTGGAGTGTGTTGCAGCCGAAGATTGCGGACGGGACGTTCGTGATCAAGAACTCGAGCGAAGCGCTGGCGCTGAAAGACAAGGCGACCCTGACGCGCGATGAGATGGCCAAGATCATCGGCCAGATCACCACGAACTGGGACTTCAACACCGCCAAGAACCTGGCGGAAGCCAACCTGACGGTGGCCACGGCTGCCGACAAGGGCGCTGTCTCCATT
>DAOUGY010000128.1:0-11580 GCA_034428975.1 Anaerolineaceae bacterium
CGGAATTGAGCGAAGCGCGTTTTCGGTGCGCAGTTTTTCCAGGATGCTGAAGCCATCCAGATCCGGCATGAACAGGTCGAGGATAATTGCGTCCGGGTGGACGTTTTGGAGAGCCTCGAGACCGGCGCGGCCGCCCTGCGCGGTGGTGATGTGGTAATTACTGTTTTCCTCGATGGTTTTCTGAACCAGGCGCAAATCGGCTTCGTCGTCATCGATGGCCAAAATTTCGCGGATGGCGCCATCGGCGTTGAGGCGGTTGATGGCATTGATCAGCTCTTCCTGCAAGAAGGGTTTGACCAGGTAATCGGCCGCACCCAGACTGAAGCCCTTTTCCTCTTCCTCCAGAATGCTGCACATGATGACGGGAATAGCGCGTGTTTGCGGGTCGTTCTTGAGTTCGTGAATCACCTGCCAACCGTCTTTTTCCGGCATCATCACATCCAGGGTGATGGCGGCGGGACGCAGCGCTTTGGCCCGGGCGACGGCATCCTGCGGTTTGGTGAGGGCGACGACTTGATAACCGTGCGGCTTGAGATACCGCTCATACAGGCTGATGACTTGCGCGTCATCATCAATCGATAAGATGGTGCGCTCGCCGAGCGCCAGTTGCTCGTCCGTAGGCGGTTCTTCCGGCTGCTCGAGGGGCAGTGTGAAGTAGAAGGTGGCGCCTCCGGTTTCCGAATTGTCGGCCAGGTCGATACGGCCGCCGTGTTTTTCGATGAGCTGGCGTGAAATGGATAGACCCAGGCCGGTGCCGCCGGTTTTGCGAGTGGGCGAATCGTCCACCTGCGAGAACGGCAGGAAGAGCTTGCCGCGGTCGGCATAGGCAATTCCCGGGCCAGTATCGGAGACGGAGATGATCACTTCCGGATGGCCTTGCGGCGAGGTCTGCACCTGGCCATGGATGGTGATGGTGCCTTCTTCGGTGAACTTGGCGGCGTTGGACACCAGGTTGAGCATGACCTGGCGGATGCGGGTGACATCGCCGCGCACGCTGGGAAGCGTGGGGCTGGCTTTGTTCACCAATCGCACTGGTTTGTCTTTGACCAGGCCAACCGCCGTGGACATTACGCTGTTGATGATATCGTTCAGGTTCACATCAACGAACTGCATTTCCATCTTACCGGCTTCGAGCTTGGACAGGTCGAGGATGTTGTTGATGAGGCTGAGCAAATGCTGGCCGGAGTTGTAAATGGCGGTGAGGTCTTGAAGTTGAGTTTCATTGACCGGACCGTCGATGCCTTTCATAATGACCCGAGAAAAACCGATGATCGAGTTGAGCGGCGTGCGCAACTCATGGCTCATGTTCGCCAGGAATTTCGTCTTGACGCGATCGGCCTCGCGCATTTCCTCAAAGGCTTTCTGGGAGAGGGCATATGCGCGGGCGTTCTGAATGGCGATGGCGACCTGATCGGCCAGAATTTGCATCACCGATACGTCGTTGGCGGTGAAGGCATTGAGATCGACCGACTGCAAATCCAGCGCACCAATGATGCGGTCGCCGATTTTGAGGGGAACGCCCATTTCGGACCGCGTTCTGGGCAGTAGCGGGTTGGGGTAATAATTGGCGGCGGCGGTGACGTCATTGACGATGAGCGGAGCGCCGGTGGCGGTCACCGTACCAATGATGGATTTGGAGCCTACCGCCAGACGGTGATTGCGGGCTTTCAGGTCCCGGCCGGCATCCCCGGTGGATTCACGGATGACGGCGTAGGTGTTGGTGTCGTCCAAGAGGAAGATGGATGCGTGGTAGAACCCGAAGCGCTCGCACAACAGGCTGACCACCTGGGCCAGCAGGTCATCCAGCGACAGGGTGCTGGTCGTGTCGCGGGCAAGTTCAGCAGCCGTCTGCAATTCCAGAGCCCGACGCTGCGCCGCGTCCAGCAGTTGAAGGCGTTCCAACGCGACCGAAATGCTGTTGCCGGAAATTTGCATCAGACGGGCTTCATCGGCGGTGTAGGAGGATCGCTGGTTGCTTGTGGCCGTAAGGAGCCCAATGAGCCGCCCACCGCTGAACAGCGGGGTGAGGATGCCGGATTGAATATCCAATCGCCGCATGACCGCGCGGCTGGACGGATCGGTGGCGAATGTATCCAGGTTTTCCATCATCATCGGATCGCCGGAAAGCGATTGCAGCATTGGCATGGAGTCGAACGGAATGTGCGTTCCCATGCGCTGGTACTGGCCGTTCTTGTCATGGAAACCGATGATCTCCAGCTCGGACGGCTGGCCTTCCAGGTTTTGGTGGACCATCACCAGTGACAGGCGATCGGCCTGTTTTGGCATGGCATTATGCGCCACCAGCTCGACCAAATCGGCAGGTTCTGCCGCGCGGGCCACACCATTGCTGATCTGGTACAAGGTTTCGGTTTCGGAAAGCGCCAGCTGAGTTTGTTCGTACAGACGCTGGTTTTCAATGGCGGTCGCCATCTGATCGACCAGAGGTGGGAAGGAGCGCATTTCCTGCGGGGTGAAGTGATGCAGCGTATCGGCTTTAACGATCAGACAGCCGACTTGATTTTTTCCGATCCACATGGGCAGCACGCCCAGCGAGCGAACATGCATTTCGGAGAGGCGTTTCTGCAGAGCCGGGTCCAGTGATGCGTCAGCAATATTGTCCAGGAAGCGCGGCGTGGCGGTTTGGACGAGCGCAGCAAATTCGGACGGATATTGAGAACCGACTTCGACCGAGGCGGCGAGGTTTGGTGTTTTTTGCCAATTGGCGGTGACCGTCATAGTGTGGAGTTGGCCGCCGGCATCATAGTTGAAATGCAGTAGCGATGCGCGGGTAACGCCTTGTGATTTCAACCCTTCGACAACCGCGATCAGCATTTCTTGCGGATCGGTGGCGAGGGCCAGCGTGTGGCTGGCGGTGTACAAGTTTTCTGATTCCGACAGAGAGGTTTGGACCTGTTCCAACAAGTCCTCGCGGATGGTCATATTGGAGATGGCATCCGCGGCCACGCGTAGAATATTGATCTCGTCCTCGCTCCAACGCCGTTCATAATCGGTTTGCTCAAAAGCAACGAATCCCGGCCATTCGGTTTTTCCTCTTACGGCAATCAAGAGCATGGAACGATATTGATCCGAGGTAAACAGCGGAAGATCGGTTTGATCTTTGCCGGTCAGGATCAGGGTGCCATCCGTATGCAGGCGTTGAGCCAACGGCATCCACGCATTCAGCGGCAGAATGGCGTTGTCTGTTCGGTTGCTCGGATTGGGCAAACCCGGCGCGTTCCACAGGAAGGCCGGCCGCCAGAAGCTTTCTAGACCCTCATCCCAGAATTCGACATAAACCACACGGCTGGAGCGACTGGCCAACCCCAACTCTTCGACGACGGTATCCAGAGATTTGTAGCCTTGTTCGGTGAGGATGGCAATGGCACGGGCCACGCCCGCCTGATACCGTTCGCGGTTTTCAATGACTTCCAGCGTGGCGCGGATTTCCTGGAATAGATTGGCATTTTCAAGAGCCGTTGCGGCCTGGGATGCAATGGTTGAGACCAGTTCCAGATGCACCGGTTTATAGGCATCGGCGTCCTCAAACGACTGCAGCAAAATCACGCCCGAAATTCGCTCGCCGGCGATCATGGGAACGGCCATCACCGCGGCCGGCGCGGGATCGGGAACGGCAACGTCGCGCTGCAACAATTCCTGCTCGATGTTCTGATTGAGCATCAACGCCGTCTGCGAGCGAATGACGAAATCGATGATGCCGTTACCCAGGGCGCGCTCGGCAGCGGGCAGGGTCTGACCATTACGCAGATGAACCGGGAAGGAGACAGTTTCGGACTCGCGGTTGAGAATAGCCAGGGTAAAGTTGCGGCTGTCGACCACTTCACCGATGGCACGCGAAATGAGGGCATAAATCTCGTTCTGACTGGCCAGCCGGGATAACTGCTGGCCGATTTGGTTCAGGGCGGCAAGGTCTTTGTTACGTTGCAGAGTTTCTTGCTCGGCGCGAATTCTTTCGCTCAGCTCCTGCTCAACTGCGGTGTACAATTCGGCGTTTTCCAACGCGATGGACAACTGGCCGAGAACTTCTTCGACAAGCAGACGTTCATCGTCGTTCCATTTGCGGTTGCCTTTTTCATCGACAATCTCGACTACCGCGGTGCCTTTATCGCGCAGGTTGAGCGGGGCGGCGATTACGGCCGGGCTGTTTGCGCCGGCGGAGCGCGCCACAAGTTGCCGGTGGGTCAGGCTTTCGGCCACAGCCGAAGTCCATTGTGTGGTTGTGGGGAAGGGTGATTTCCATGTGAGCGCGCCGGTGTGCGGCGCAGCCGGGCGGGTTGCAGGCCGGGCAGGAGTCGGAGAGGTTGGACCGGGGAGCGGATCGGGAGAGACAAAGCGGCCGGCAGGGTCCCCGGTTTTAACGAAAAGGATCTCGGCGAATCCATGAAAGCCCGGACGATCGCCATTGTGGGCCGCCTGCCGGAAGATATGCAGACGGGTGTGAATGCGATGGCTGCCGGACGGACTGAAGACAATTTCAGCTTCGGCGGGGGTTTCTACACTGGTGAGCAGCGTGCGAGCGGCTTGCAGCGATTCGGGCGCGATGCCGAAGGTATCGACTGCTTTTCCAATAAATTCCGCGGCGGGGATGCCCAACGCCGATTCGACCTGCGGGCTTACGGCTGTGTAGCGACCGTTGGCATCGCACTCCCAGGACCAGGTCTGTAAAACGGCACTGTCCGCCTGAGGCAAGGGCGGCGCGCTTTCATCAAAGTTAGAAAAAAGGCTCTCAAGCCGGCTGTGCAGTTGCTTTTTGGACATACTGGATCATCTCCTGGGCCAGGGCGCGGTATTGAGCGGCTGCACGACTCTTGGACGCGTGAAAGGTAATCGGCACTCCGGCGAGCGAACTTTCGCGGACTTTTGTGTCGATTTCGATAACGGTTTCCAAAACCCCCACACCAAACGATTCGCGCAATTGCTGACTCATCGTGCGGTGAATGCGGTTGCGGCGGTCAAAGAGCGTCAGCAACAACCGATAGGTGAGGTGGGGGTTGTATTGGGTGCGAATGCGGCGGATGAGGTTCATCATGTCTTTGAGCGCGCTAATGGAGAAATACTCTGCCTGCGTGGGCATGATGAGCAGATCACTGGCGACCAGCGCATTGAGAGTGACCGCACCCAGGAATGGCGGGCAGTCGATGATGACATAATCAAAATTGACCGCTTTGTGTTGAATGGCTTTGCGCAGGACGGATTCATAGCCAGACCGACCGGGGAGCATGCGCTCCACGATGGTCATTTCCTGTGACGCTGGAACGATGAACAGGCCAAATTGATTGCCCGCCTGCCAGCTGGATGGCAAATCGGCCTCGCCCAGCAGCACCTTGGAAATGGGGGTGCGGGCCAGGGCAGGTTCGACGCCGGCGGCCATGGAGAGATTGGACTGGGCATCGAGGTCGATGAGCAGAACGCGATGGCCGGATTCAACCAGCGCACCGGCCAACGATACGGCCGAGGTGGTCTTGGCGACGCCGCCTTTTTCATTGGCAAAGGAAATCACATAAGCCATAGGTTCCTCGTTCCGCCCCCTAGACGGATGGGTCGTGGTGTCCGTTGTTGTGGCCATTGCCGTTACCGTTGCCGTGTGTCAGGCGAGCATCCGGCGGTAGCGCTTGTTCCGGTTGCAGGATGACCTGGGCGCGGCTGGCGTTGAGTGTTTGTTGCAGCTCCTCCATGGCGATGCGCAGCATTTCCTGCGGATCATTGGTGGCGCGGAATTTACTGGTGATCTCTAGCACGCGGCGTTCGCGATTGGCGCGCCGCACGGTTTGCTCGAAGAGGCGGGCGTTTTCCAGTGCATAAGATGTTTGCGCAATAATCGCTTCGACCATTTCTTTTTCTTCCGGAGAGAGGTCTTCGGCGGCAAGATCGAGGTTCATTTCGCCGAAAGCCTGTTCGCGTAAAGTCAACGGAAGGGTGATGGTCTTTGAAAGCCCGGTGGATGAATAACCCGGATTTTGGTATTCAAAAGCCAGGTCGCCATGCTCCTCAAGCGCTTTGCTCCAGGTTTGCTGCAGATACGCGCGGTTCAATTTGGAAATTTCCTGCAAGCTGCGCTGGGTTTGGGTGAAGAGCTCGGCGTTTTCCAGGGCAATGGAAAGGCTGTCGGCGATACCGCGAATGATGAGGATGTCGTTCTCATCGAATGCATTGGCGCGGTCGGATTGGATGGTTAAAGCGCCCAACACTTTTTCGCGGCCGACGATCGGCATGGCCAATTCGGAACGGGTGAGCGGCAGATGGGGGTTGTTGAAGCGCACCGCTTCTTCACCGACATCGAGTGCGATGCGTGCTTCTTTGTGTTCGGTCGCCCAACCGATCATGGAGTTGCTGCCAACACCCAGATTGTGGCCGGCGACCATCATGGCCTGACCGGCTTCGCCGGTGCCGGCGCGCAGCACGGCTCGTTCGCCTTTTTCATCGATCATGAAAAGGCCAACATAGTACAGGTCGAAGCGCTCACGGATGAGATCCACCACCGAGGGCAGCAAAGCGGAGGGGTCGAGCAGGCTGCTCAACGAACGGGAGATATCGGCGGCGGTGCGAATCTGACCAAGGCGGCGGTTCAACTCGGCTTGCTGAATCTCGATGCTGGTGAGCATTTTGTTAATCGAGACAGCCAGACTGGCCAATTCATCGTTGCCGGTCACGGACAAGCGATCCGAAGGATCGCCGCGCTGGCTGATGGCGGTAATGCTGGAGTCGAGGTTGGAAACCGGCGCCAACACGATGCGACCCAGCAGGAACCAAACCGTAGCGCCGTAGCCCAACGCGGCGAACAGAACTGCCAGGAGCAAGTACCGCAGGCTGGCCTGGCCTTGCGCATAGATAACGCGATTGGTTTCGGCTTTTAGAATCAGGACCGGTTGGCGGTCAATGTTACGCAGCAGAACATACCCGGCAATTTTGGTGTCGTTGACGGGTTCCACGACCAGTGACTGGGAAACCCCAAACCCGCGGCTGGCGCGCTGGTAGTCTTCCGGCAGAGTGGGATCGCTAAATGCTGCAAAGCTGACATCCAGGCGGGTGATGCTGCTCAACTTGTGAATCAGTTCCGCGTCAATAAAGCGTCCGATAATCACCGAGCCGTTGGATGGACCGGTGTTGCGGCTGGACAGGATGGGATGGCTGGAGATGAGCACGGTGCCTTCGGGGAGGATGAGCAAGCCGGACACGTCCATCGGGTAATCGGACGAGAGCTTAAGCGTGTTTTTGGAGTCCATGTAGTCCAACAACCCTTGCGGAAAGGTCAGGGGCTCGCTGTTTTCCGGGTTTACCGCCGCTTTGAACAAAATGGCGCCGTTTTTGCGGGTGACGGCCAGAAAGTCGACATCATTTTTGGCGAGCGATTCGTTGGACAGAATGTTATTGGTAATATCCGACGCACCTTGCTCGGTGAACACATACATGGCATTGCTGTAGGCATAATCCCTGCCGGTCCGCTCCAGGTTGTCCACCTCGCTCTGGAGCAAGTCGCGTGTTAATTGGGCGTTTTCCTGAACCTGCGACACTTCCAATTGAGTGAAGTTGTCGGTAATCAGGTTGGAAACGACCAGGTAGAACACTACGATAAGAATGGCGGTGGTGATGGATAGGATGATCAGAGCACGCTGTTGGAGTTTCATGACAGCCCTCCGCCGGCTTTATGGCCATTGGAGCCGTTGCCGCCGTTCGGGGGGGTGGGCGTGGGCGGTTTGTTTTCCTCATCAACGGAGATACGAATTTGCGCGCGGCGGGCGTTGACAACGCCGGCAATTTCACGCGCGGATGCTTCCAGAATGGATTCGACATCCACCATGCGGCGGATGCGGCTGGTAATTTCGTAAATTTTCCGCTGGCGTTCGACCTGCCGGCGCACGGCATTCACCAGTTGAATGTTGGCGATCACCGAACCCAGGCTGTTGCCCAGGGTGGCGAAGATTTCACGGTCGTTTTCATCAAATGCAGCCACCTGCGCGCTTTCGATATTGAGAACCCCTTGCAGTTCTCCATTGTATAAGATCGGGACGGCCACTTCGGAGCGGGTGGCCGGGAAGAGTTGCACATAATTCGGCTCGATGCGGGTATCTGTCACCAGCCGTGACGCTTTCTGAAGAGCTACCTGACCGATGATGCCCGTGCCGAAGGGGATTTGCGCAACATCCGCCGGTGCATCATCCGATGCAGCCGTTGCCGCAATGGTGAGCATGGTTTCGGAGGACGGGGTGAAAATATCCACGCGGTCCACATCCAGTGCTTGACGCAGAGCCTGTACGGTATTCTCAAATGCCTGGGAGACGGTGTCGGCGGCCGAAGCGGCGGAAGTGATCTGGTGGAGCAGGCGGTGTTTGCCGATGTGTTCCTGTGTTTTTCCGTACAGGTTGGCGTTGGTGATGGCGACGGCCAACTGGTCGGCCAGAATCTGCAGAATACTGATTTCTTCCGGATGGAACGCATTGACAAGCGTGGATTGCACATCCAATGCGCCAATCACTTGATCCGCGGCACGCATGGGGATGGCCAATTCGGCGCGGGTGTCGGGGAGCAGCGGGTTGGCGTAATAAGCCGGGTCTTCCAACACATTGTTCACCACCAGGGCCTCGCCGCGTTTGGTGGCACGGCCGACGATGGATTGTGAACCCACCGCCAAACGGTGGCCACGCTCTTTCATCATTCGGCCGGCTTCACCGGTCGATTCGCGCAAGACCGCATATTCTCCCAAAGGATCGACCAGGAAAACGGAAGCATGATAGAAGCCAAAGCGATCGCGCACCAGGTTGATGGCTTTGTTGAGCAATTCACCGACATCCAGCGACGTGGAGGCATCGCGGGCAATTTCGGCGGCGGTTTGCAGCTGCGAGGCGCGTGTTTTGGCCAACTCCTCGGTGCGTTTCAGGTCGGTGATGTCGCGCTCAATACCCAGCAGGCCGGCGATTTCACCTTCCGATGAGAGCATGGGAATCTTGCTGGTGAGGAACCAGGCCTGCGCTTTGCCCGCGACGTCATGTTTCTCGTCGATGCGGGTGACCGATTGCCGGGTCTCGAGAATGGAATTCTCTTCATCGGACAGCACAGCGGCCAGATCTCCATCCAAAATTTCGGTGGTGGATTTGCCAATCAGAGCATCGGGATCGTCCAGCCCCAAGTTCTGCGCGGCAGAATGGCTGGCGCGGATATAACGTCCTTCGGGGTCTTTGAAGTACACAAGATCGGGAATGTTGTCCAGCAGTGTGTTCAGCAAGAAACGTTCCTGGTCGTACGCCTGCAGGGCTTTTTGCTGTTCGCTTAATAACTGAGCATTACGGATGGAAGCCGCGACCTGCGGAGCCAGGGTGGTCATCAAGGTGAGGTCGTTTTCGCTGAAACGCTCTTCGCGCTCGCTGTCCTGAATGATCATGGCGCCGATGATGTTGCCACCCACGGTGAGAGGCACACCCAGCCAGGAGCGTGCGCTGTTGCCGGAGGTGCGTGCGCCCAGGCGATCGGCTTCCTCATCCGCGTTTTTAACCAACATGAGCGGCTTTCCGGTTTGTAGAATATGAGAGGTAAGACCTTCACCCAGCGGGAATGGCTCAACCTGCAACAACCGGTCGTCCTCGTAAAGGTATGGAATTTCGATGGTGTTGTTGCGTGTGTTATGCAGCGCAACTACAAAGCTCAATCCGCCGCCCATCGCGTCCGTTACCTGATGGTGGACGGCCTCAAAAATGCGATCCAGAGACGTTTCGGTGGAGATGGACTGGCTGACGTTGGCCAGCGTTTGCAGCTCGTTGAGGTGCTGTTCGAGAGCGGCCAGCACGTGATGCCGGTCGAGTGTGGTGGAGACCACTTCGGTCAGGTTGAGGTAGGGTTGGATGGCGGCCGCATTGATGGGCTCTTTGTCGCGCGAACCCAGCGCCAAGATTTTGGTGACCTGACCATTCTCGAGAATGGGGATGAGGGCGGCTGAACGGCAGCCGCGGCGGTCAAAGAAGAGCAGCAGGTTGAAGAACTCCGACGGGGTTTGCAGGTTGTCAAACACCAGGAAGTTGCCGCCTTCGAGGCGGGAAACACCGCGCTGCATGGGCAACGAAATGCCGATCAGAGCGGAATCCGAGGACATGGTGCGGGTGTCGGACATGCTCAACAACTTGAGCTGATCTTTTTCCACCGCAAGAACAAAGCTGACGTAGTTGGTTTGCTTGAGGGCGGATGTCAGCAGGTCCAGTACTTCATCGGGATTTTTCGCCTGGGTGATCTGGCGGCTGGTGCGGTAGAGCAGGGATGTGGATGCCAGACTGTACTGGGTCGATTCGAGTGACATCAGGGTACGCAGGCCGGTCGCGATCTGATTGGCGATGGTCTGGAAGACCGGCGAGGTTTCACTGTCAAACGAGTCCGGTGAAGCGCTTTGCACGTTGAGCACGCCGACCACCTGATTACCGAGTGCAATCGGCACGGCAATTTCGGAGCAGGTGGTGGGCAGCATGCGTTTTACCTGGGAGCTGCGATCATCGGCTGTGAGATTTTGGGCGATGCGCGCCTGGTTGTTGGTGGCCACCCACCCGATCAGGGAAATGGCGCTGATGGATAGCTGGTGATCTTTAATTTCGTATTCGGAGTTCAGACCTTCACGCATGGCGGAGCCGCGCAGAACGGCGTTGCTGGCGGTTTCGTCCAGCAAGTAAATGGCCGCATAATCGTAGCCGAACCGCTCAACGATCAGGTCAACGGTACGCTGGACGATTTCCGACTGGCTGGTGGAGGAGATGGCAAGCTGGGCCACCTCGGATGCGGTGCGCAACTGATGGGTGCGCTGCTCAACTTTCATTTCCAGCGAGCGGTACAGGTCGCTCAATTGTTCCACCATCGTATTGAATGCACCGGCGAGAATTCCAAATTCGTCGCGGCGATTCAAGCGGATGCGCTGCGACCAGTCGCCGCGGGCAAATTCACGCGCGCGCTCGGTCAACTGCAGCAGCGGACGAGTCATGTAGGCGGTGCCAACAGCTGTGGCAATCAGAGCAATCAGGATGGCAATGACGAGCACGCCAAGATTGAACGGCATCAGCGCGCGCACTTTATCGGAAACGATCTGGTACGGCACCTGGTAGGCCAGTCCAGCGTTCAGCTTGGGAAGCCATTCGGTGTAACTGATCGCTTGCTGGTCAGTGATGGACGCTGATTGGCTTGTGCCGCCACTCATATGGTTGACGATGAAGTCTTGCGCGCCGGAGCTCTGCTCGGCGGAGAGCGTCAAGCGGCGCATCGTGTTCTCTTCGGCATTGTAGCCGACCAATTGATCGTTATCGGTCAGGTAATAAGCGATGGAGTTATCAAAGAAAGCGCTTGCGCCTGTAACCACGGCGCGCGGAAGCGAGACGCTGGAGACACCGATCAGCGTATAAGGTTTGGAACCGTATGGGCGCAGGTAGGTACGGGTGGAGACGACCACCAGTTGGTCATCATAAATGCCCTGGATGCCATACAACAGCGAAGTGGCATTTTTGCCGATCATGCCGGTGATTTCGGGGATGTCCGTGAAGAGCGTGCCGTTGTGGCGTGTGGTGGTGGAGACCATCACTTCGCCTTCGGGGGTGAGCA
>DAOUGY010000129.1:0-4281 GCA_034428975.1 Anaerolineaceae bacterium
GCAGGCCTGCCAGCAGCGCGGCGGCTGCCAGGGTATTGACAACCAACCGGAAGAAGCCTGGGGCCAGTTGTGGAATGCGTTGAACAGTGACGCGCGCACCGCGCAGACCGCGCTGCCCTGGGAAACCGACATTAAATGGTTCAATCCGTGAGAAAGACGATGAACGCTCGAACGGTGTGGGATGGGCTGAAGCTTCACCGCCGCGCGGTTGTGTTTGCCGCGCTGGCGCTGGGGTTGATGGCGCTGACGTGGTGGGGCGGAGGGCGCCGCGATGCGCAATCGCAATATGCGCCCACACGCTCCTGGCCGGAATTTGCCGCGGAAAGCGTGCGCGGCGATCTGGCCGGTCAGCCGGATGCCGCGCTGGGCGCCAGCCTGCAGGAAAAGCTGGGCGCGATGCAGACGATGCAGGCCGAACGCGACGGGGCTCGCGCCGCCGCGCTGGACAAACCGGCCGACCTGTGCGCGCAGCGCCCGGTCGCCGGGCAGAGCGCCGATCTGCCGCGCCTGACGGGCATCATCGAGGGTGAGATGGCCCCCTTCCGCGCCGAGGATGTCCTCATCCTCAACCAGTGGCAGGAGAACATCGCGGGGCGTTGGGTGCACGTCTATGCCGGACGATTGGGCAACGACCCGGCGCAGGGCGTGGTGATCGTCACTGTGGAAGGCAGCGCGGACGGCGGACGCTTCCCGGCGCCGCTGGCCGGCGGGGCGCTGCGCATCGTCGCCGCGCAGGGCGCGCGCCTGACGCTGCAGGATGAGGCTGGCGCCCTACTCTATTTTGACGTGCCGGCGCTGAGGTATGTCGCCTCGTTGGACGAGCCCGCGGCCACCGCCGTGCCGCAACCCGCCTGGACGCCCACCCCCGACCCCTGCTCCTGACGAACGGTGCAGAAAAAACAAAACGCGCGTTCTGGATCGCCAGAACGCGCGTTGGCGATATGCTGCCAATTATGGGCGCGTGACTTTATCTTCCAGCGTTTTGATCGTCTCGCGCTGGCGGTAGATGATGTCGTGCACCACGTCGCCAATGGACACCAAACCCAGCAGTTGATCGTCTTCCATCACGGGCAGGTAGCGTACCTTGTGGTTGGTCATCAGGCGCATGCATTCTTCCACCGTCTCATCGGGGTGCACCACCCAATCCACCGCCGTCATGATTTCGTGGACGCGCGTTTCGTGGGAGGATTTGCCGTGCAGGATGATTTTGCGCGCATAATCCCGCTCGGAGATCATGCCGACCATGTGGTCGCCTTCCATCACCACCAGCGCCCCGACATCCTTGTCGGCCATCAGGCGTAGGGCGTCAAACACGCTCGCCTGCGGGGTGATCGTCCAGATATAATCGCCTTTGATTTGCAGAATGTGCCGGACTGTGTGCATACCTGCCTCCTTTACTGATTGAAACACTACAAAGCGATAATGGTTGTACTCATTTTATAAGAAGGACACTATCAAGGTCAATCAATCTGGTCTTTTGGAGAAACCTCACGACGTATTGAAGCGTGAATCCCGCAGAATGCGCGAGGTTGACGGAATGGAATGCCGGCGGGTTCCCGATTGGTTAACGAGCTGTCCCGCCAACCGGTGGCGGGACAGTCGAGGGGGGAGAAACGCTCGAAGCGGTTTATGCTTTGGGGCGGGCGGAAAGGGTCAATTCCAGTTCCAGCGCCTTGCCGCCGCGCAAAATGTGCAGGGTCACTTTCTGACCGACCTGAGTCTGACCCATGATGTAGTTGAGCAGATCGTCGAACACGCGCACGGGCTGGTTGTTGATGCCGGTGATCACATCGCCGCCGATGGGCGTGTTGATGCCGTCAATGGTGGTCTGGTCTTTGGAGGGCTGCACGCCGGCATTGGCTGCCGGGCTACCGTCCACCACCTCCACCACCAGCACGCCGCGCTGATCGGCGTCCATCTTCATGGCGCGGGCGATATCGGCATTCAGCGTGGTGCCCGAAATGCCCAACCAGGGGTGCTGCACGCTGCCGCCGTTGATGAGTTGCGGAACCACACTGGCGATCAGGTTGGAGGGTACGGCATATCCCACGCCGGCCGAAGCGCGCACCGGCGATTCAATGGCGGTGTTGATGCCAATGACCTGTCCATCCAGCGTGATCAGCGGGCCGCCGGAGTTGCCGGGGTTGATCGCGGCGTCGGTCTGGATGACATTGGGGATGCTGTAGGACTGGCCGCTGGTCGAAGCGGATTCCGAGCTTAACATGCGCCCCAGACCGGAGATGATGCCCGTGGACATCGAGCTTTCCAGGCCGAAGGGGTTGCCGATGGCTACCACCATTTGCCCGACTTTGAGGCTGGCGGAATCGCCCAGTGTGACCGGGGCGAGCGCCGAAGGCTCCACGTCCACTTTGATCACCGCCAGGTCGGAGCCGGGATCGGTGCCCACCAGTTCGGCGTTCACTTCGGTGCCGTCGGAGAAGGTCACCACAATGCGCCCGGCGCCCGAAACGACATGGTTGTTGGTGACGATGTGGCCCTGCGTGTCGTACACAAAGCCGGCGCCTTCACCCTGGCTGGGGATTTGCTGCTGCGAGTCCGGCGAGCCGCCAAAGAACGGCATGGCGCTGGTGGTGGTATCGCTCTGGGCGAGTTCTTCCACCACGCGGATGTTGACGACGGACGGGTTGAGTTTTTCATACAGGGCGACGTAAGCGTCCTGCTGGGTTTTCAATACTTGCAGGTCGGCCGACGCAGACCCGTTGGCAGTTTGGGTTTCGGTTTGTGCGGGCGCGGCCGACGTTTCGGGAATGGCCGGCTGCACGGTGGCCTGCGTGGCCAGCGGCGCGCACGCGCCCATCAACAGCGCAACGCCCAGACTGATTACGGCAAGGGATTGGATTCGTTTGGTTTTCATAGGAACCTCCTGTGTTCTTGCGGATGTTTCATCCGAACGAAACTATAGCGTTTTGTCTTTAAACGCAAATGAATTTAAACTTAAATCGCATTCATCTTGATTTAGATTCTGTAAAAATTTTGTAATATTCGCGGATATAATAGACAGAAGCCGCGCCCCGGCCCGGCCATTTCCCCTCAGGAAGGTGAATCATGCCCAGTGCTGTGTATTACGGCTCTCCGCGTCAGGCGCGCCTGGAAGCCAGCGAGACCCTGCCCGCCAAATTAGACCTGATTCTTGACCGGCTGCATTTGCGCGACCGGGTGAAGGACGAAGTGGTGGTTTTAAAGATGCATGTTGGGAATAACATTGGTTATTCCACCATCCACCCGGTGTTTGTGCGCAAGGTGGTGCAGGCCATCAAGGACGGCGGCGGTAAAGTGTACGTGGCCGATGTGGATTGGGACGTGCGCGGCAGCGAAGGTCGCGGCTATACCAGCGAAGTGCTGGGCTGCCCGGTGTTTCCGGTTGGCGGCCCCACCGACCAGTATTATTACAGCCACAAGCGCCCGTTCTTGAACATTGAGGAGTGGCATTTGGGCGGCCTGATTCAGGACGCCAGCTTCATCGTCAACTTCGCGCACGTCAAGGGGCACCCTACCTGCGGTTTTGGCGCGGCCTTCAAGAATCTGGCGCTGGGCTGCATGGTCGGCCAGACGCGCAGCGCCATGCACGACACCATGCACTACCACCGCTACTGGTTCGCCGATGCGTGCCCGGACGCCGAAAGCCGCCAGCGCATCATCGAATCGTGCCCGCACCACGCCATTGTGCAGGACAAACACAACGAGCGCGAGCTGCATCTGCACGTGGATAACTGCAACCAGTGCGGGCGCTGTCTGAAGGTGGCGCCGCCCGGCAGCCTGAAGATTGACCCTGCCAATTTCTGGGTCTTCCAGGAAGCCTGCGCCCACAGCGTGGACATCACCCTGTCCACCTTCGAGCCGGGCAAAGCGGTGCATCTGGCGCTGGCCACGCACATGACCCCCGTGTGTGATTGCTTCGGCTTCACCAGCATGCCCATCCTGCCGGACGCCGGCATCTTTGGCTCGGACGATATCGTCGCCCTGGACAAAGCGGTGCTGGATCGCATCGCCCTGACCTCGCTGATCGAAGAAAACGTGCCCACCGCGTTGGAAGTGCATACCCGCAGCGGACACCCCTATGCCGTGCTGCACGGCCCGCTCAAGGATCCCTACAAGGTGGTGGAATACGGCGAGCAGCTCGGGCTGGGCAGCCGCGATTACGAACTGGTGGATGTGCTGCCGGTGGAGGATATTCGCCCCGCGCCGATCGGCTACATCCCGGCGGCATAAACGGCCTTTAACCCGGAAATCGGCTCGGAGAGATCATTCTCCGGGCCGATT
>DAOUGY010000130.1:0-8459 GCA_034428975.1 Anaerolineaceae bacterium
GGTCGATTGGTTGCGGAACCTGGGCAATGAATTGCGCATTCCGGGGCTGTCCACTTACGGCATTGATCACAGGGATATCCCGTCCATTGTTGAGAAGGCGCAGTCGGCGTCGTCGATGAAGGCCAATCCTATTGTGTTGGAGAGCGCCGAACTGACCTTGATTTTGCAGGAGGCGTTGTAGACCCAAAAAGAACGGCAGCGATGAACTGGATGATCGCTGCCGTTTTGGCTGTTTACAGACGGTCAGAAGTTATTTGGGGGCGAAGAAGCTGGCAATGACCGCGCCAGGCCCGGCATGAACGATGATCGCGGGCGGCAGATTGATGATTGGGATGGTCTGAAAACCAAACTCATCCTTGAATTCGTTTGCCAGAGCCAGTGCATCCTCTTCGGCTTCAGTGTGCTGAATGGCCAGGTGAGCATCGGGGGTTCGTGGGCATTCCGCATAAATCAATTCTTTGAAGCGGGCAAATGCCTTCTTCTTGGTGCGGGTGGTCTCAAACGGTTGAACGATCCCGTCTTTGAATAAGAGGATAGGTTTGACTTGCAAGATGCCGCCAAGCAATGCCTGGGCTTTTCCAATGCGTCCGCCTTTGGCCATGTATTCCAGTGTGTCCACGTAGAAGTAAATGCGGGCGCGCGATCCCATCTCTTTGATCTTTTCAACCAAGGTGTCGGCGTCCATGCCCTGATTGGCCCATTCCACGGCCTGGCGCACCAACGAACCCAGGTTGGCGGCAACCCCACGTGAATCAATCACGCGGATGTCCACCTCCGGATAATCCTGTGCGGCGACGGTGGCGCTGCGGAACGTGCCGGAAACATCGGTCGAGGGGCAAATCACGATGACCGTGTCGCCGTTTTGTCGGGCGGTTTCATATATGGGGTTATACAGTGCAGGAGGGGGGGCAGCCGTTTTTGGCAGAGCGGCGGATGTACGCAACTTGGCCATGAACGCTTTGTTGTCCATCTCCGTGTCGTCGCGGTAGGTCTCGTCCCCAAAAACGATGATCTGAGGCAAAAATGGGACGCCCAGTTTCGCGGCTTCGGCAACGGTGATGCCCGAAGTGGTATCGGCGACTATGGTGATCATACAAATTCCTTTCCGATGAATATGGAGGGTGGATACGGGTGAATGAAAGAAAATGAACGATTCAATTATACAGTAAAGAATCCATAAACCGGCCTGATTATTTGAGAGACGAAGCGGAGGGCAGATCAAAAGCAGGTTCAGCGGCCTGGACTGCCCGAACAATGGCCTGTGCAACAACCTGCGCGGCAAACGCACCGACGATGTTCACATCGGCAGGTTTCTGTTGGGTGGCCAACGCGAAGAGGGTGTCACCGTCCAGCATGGTATGGGCAGGTCGTATGGACATGGCCAGACCGTTATGAGCCATCTGCGCGACCTTGTTGGTTTCTTCTTTTGTCAGGCGAGCGTTGGTGGCAACCACACCGATGATGGTGTTCTGACGACCGGCAAACTCCAACACGGTGCGGCCGGCAAAGGTGCGCATGAGCTGCAGGGTGTCTGCAAAGCGCTCTCCAGACCCGATCTGAATCGGGCCTTTTTTTAAGGTGCGAGCGCCGGCGATGATGCTGCCATTGGATGGATCGATAACATCGCCAAAGGCATTCACGGCCATTAGTGCTCCAACTACAACACCCCCTCCAATTTCCATGGCCGCACTACCGATGCCTGATTTCATGGATTGTTGCGGCCCGAGGATTTTTCCAACACTGGCGCCGGCACCGGCTCCTACGTTTCCCTGGGCAACCGGCTGTGTGGATGCCGCCAGGCAGGCCTGGTACCCCATCTCGGCATCCGGTCGAACATTCGCTCGTCCCACAGTCAGGTCGAATAGGACCGCCGCTCCGACGATCGGAACCCGGGCAACACCGGTGTTGAACCCCACGCCTTTTTGGTCCAGATAGCGCATGACTCCGGTGGCGGCGTCCAACCCAAAAGCAGATCCCCCGGAAAGAAGAACAGCGTGAGCCTCCGAAACCAGGTGCATGGGGTGCATGGCATCGGTTTCGCGCGTGCCCGGCGCACCCCCACGTTGATCCACGCCACTCACTGCGCCTTTTTCACACAGGACAACGGTGCAGCCTGTCAACGCGTTCAGATCGTGCGCATGCCCAACGGAAATGCCGGGCACGGCGGTGATGGTGTCATTCATGGGACTTCTCCCGATTGGTTCGGAAAATTAGACGGCCGCGCTGCAGTTGGGGCAGCGTCTTTCGCCGTGACGAAGGACGAAGCCGCATTTCCGGCAGGTGACCGGTTGAATGCTGCCCAGCGGGGCACCGCAGGCGATGCAGCTTGGCTCTCCGACCGGATTGGCTACGCCGCAGTACTGACATTCCAAACGGCGCAAGCGTTCGCTTAATTCAAAAGAAGCGCCTGCCGAACGCGCCGCAGCTTCGATGGCGGTCCATACTTCATCGGTTAATTGCAGGGATTCAACATCCTGGGCAATGTCATCCAGGCGCGACAGGAGCGCCCAGGGGTTGCGGAGCGCTACAAGGGCCGTCCAACCCAGGCTGGCGGCAACGCCCACCCAGGTTTGTTTGCCAATTTGAACGGAAACACCATCGTCGACCTGGTTGAGGAGTACGCTTAAGGCGGTGGGTCCACCCGAGGCCGCGTTTTGCTGGCTGGCAATTTGGACGACCACGCGGGAACCGCTTCCTATGCGCTGTACGCGCAGGTTCCCGCGATGAAAATGAGCGATCAGGCTGTGGGCCAGATCGTCGGGAGTGATGGGGCCGTGAAATATGCGAACGTCCATACCTGGATTATAATCGGAAGTGCGAAAAATGATGACCTGCGAGGAGAATGAATGAAGGAAAAACGGACTGTTGCTGTGATCTGGTTGCTTTTGACCGCAGCAATTTTGATGAGTACAACCTTACCTGCATCCGCCCGTCCGCCGGCGCAGCAGCCGACGGGGTCAATTCCGACCGTGACCGGATCGCCAAGCGGACCGATGGTGACCGTTCGAGCCGGCGGCGAGGAACAGATTAACGTGCGGTCGGGTCCGGCAACGACTTATGATGCTATCGGGGTGCTACTGATTGGACAATCCGCGCCGGCGCTCGGACGAACCCCCGGCGGGTTGTGGATTCTGATCGCTTATCCGGGAGTGGCGGAAGGCAAGGGGTGGGTTTATGCCCCATTTGTGGAGGTATCACCGGGTGAGTTGCCGATTGTGGAACCACCCCCCGAACCGACACCGGCGGTGACAGCGACGATTGACCCGACCATGGCGGCGCAGTTTATTGTGACGGTGATGCCAACATCGCTGCCTACATTCACCAATCCGGCGCCGCTGGTTGTCCCGACATTTGCAAATGCTTCCGGTAGCGGGACAGGCGGCGGCATTCCGATGGTGCTGGTGATTTTGAGCATTGCTGCCGTGGGCATTTTGCTAGGCGTGTTTTATATGTTGCAGCGAAGGTAATTCGGCGATCGAAATCCCAAAGGTGTGAAGCCTTTTTCGCGGATCATTCGGCGAAAAAGGCTTCACATTTGAGCAGACATGCTGCCGCCACTTTGTGACTGACCGGCGCTTCACAATAATCCACCTGCGCGCCGAGCGCGGCAAGCGAATCAACGGCCTGCCGGGCATTGGCCACTGCAATCACGCCATCTTCGCTGCCGTGGGCAATGAAGAAGCGCACGGATTGAAGGTGGCTGAGGGGAAAATCAGCGTGATTGAATCCAGGAAGAAAGCCAGCCAGACCGGCAACCCGATTGACATTCTGCGGAAACGCGAGCGCATAACTATACGCTAGCGCCGCGCCCTGACTGAAACCGCACAGGTTGATTTTAGTCGGTGGAATTTTGTACATTTTCAGCCAGTGCTGAATCTGCTCGTGGAGTTGGTGGGTGACTAACTGCATGTCGCCCAGATCGGGCAGACGGCGTTGATCATGGGGGAGCCAGCCAAATCCTCCCTGGCCGGTAGCAAGAATCCCTCGCGGGGCGAACAACCAGGCTGACGACGGTAGACGAGGGGAGAAAAAATCCATGGTCCGGTCGTCACCAGTCCAACCATGCAGGAGGATGAAAACAGAGGTGGATACAGCGGATGGCGCCGGGCGGCGAACGCGAACGATCCAGCCCTGTTCATAGAGCGTAATGGGTTCAATCCGGGTTGGCACGACGTACGATCCATTCGAAAAGAAATAGAACAGTGGCAATCAAAACCAACGGCGCAAGACCCAGCCCCATACATAGCAGGCCGGAAATCGCCGCCTGAGGGCCTTTAAACAACCAGATCAGGCCGCCACCGATAAGGAAGAGCAACAAAATTCCACCAATGATCAATCGAACATTGGTTTGACGCGCAAATTTTCGAAGATCGCGGGTGGGCAAGGGCTTCATTTCACCTCGGTTGAAAGGATTTTAGTAGGCGGATCGGACCGGTGAAAGCGACGTGCAATGGTGTGGCGCCACGAATACGCCTGGCGGATGGATTCTAAAGCTGTATGAACTGCCTGTTCGCCACGTGAAATCAATTCCTGTGGGTTGACATCATCCAGGAAGCCGTATTCAGACACAACCGGCCGGATGATTACGTCCGGACGGTCGCTTTGCAGACGCAGTTCGGTGAGCATGTTGGCCGTGATTTCGCTGGAGCGTACGAAATGTTGAAAGGCCTGGCTGATGCGCAACCGCCCGATTTGGTGCAGAATAGGGCCGGGTATGGCTGAAACAGAAGGAATATGGAAAGAAGGAATTTGTCCCCAGCCTTCCGGGACAGGCGTGAGACAGATTGCCACAACGGGAGTGCCCGGGTTGAGCCAGCGAGCCAGCGTGACCGGTACCGGATTCAATACACCGCCATCAATCAGAAGCGCGTTTCCAATTTGGCGGGCGGGGAAAACACCCGGTATGGCAATCGAGGCCATTATCGCGTCTACGACTATTCCCTGGGCCAACGCCACTTCCTGACCGGATTTCATATCGACGGCAGTGCAGGAAAAGGGAATGTTCAAGTCATCAAATGTGCGGTTTCCGAGCAATTCGTGAAACAGAGCATGTAGCCCATCCAAACCCAGCAAAGACGGGCTGTCGTCCGGGTGCCGGTTAAACAACTTGAGTTTACGCGATTTGTTGATGATCTCTTCAAGTTCATGGGTGTCATATCCAGCAGCGTACAGTCCACCTACCATGGCACCCGCGCTGGTACCGGCAATCGCCGAGATGGTGTAGCCTGCCGCTTCGAGGGCGCGAATGGTGCCCACGTGCGAAAATCCTTTAACCCCACCGCCCCCCAATGCCAGAGTGATTTCTTCCATGGCAACTCCTAACGATCGCAGAGCGATATAATTTTCTATATTATACAATTCTGCCGGAGGAAAAGAAGAACCGATGGAGAGTCGAGAAAGTTCGTCTCCGATTGTGACGCGAGCCGTCGCGGCAGGGTTGCGGGGGCAGACCAGCGACGCATATCATTTTCCGGTGATCCAGCGGTATGCGTTACGGTTGTTGGCGGCCTTGCCGCAGTCTGCGGCAAAGTGGCTTATTCCACGAGTGCAGCGCGCCGCTGCATTGAAACCGGCAGAAATGGAAACCGTCACGACGGAAATGCTTTGCCAGAACCGACTCGCGGATTATCGCGAACTGGATGGACCTTTTCCAGCAGTGGTGATGGGTGTGGGAATGGGTGGAGCGACGGCGCATTTGTGCCTGTCCGTCGGCGGGCCATTCCTGCCGCAGGCCTTTGTGCTTACCGGTCAAGGCGGCTCGCCCAACGGGGATGTAAAGACGTATTTCGACCGATCGCACCGGACGGCAATCGTGCTGACGGAGCGCAACCCGGAATTGTTCAGCATTCAACATTATGACCCGGTGCACGATGGATGGCTGACTCGATCCGTCAATCATTTGCGACTGAAATTGATTCGAATGCCACAGTCATATAAAAAGTACCTGGTGAAGCACTTAAAGCCGGGCGGTGATGTGATTTTCCTGGATGGGCAGGCAGAATGGCTGCGTTATCGCGTGGGAGAGCGAAGCGTATTTCAGGTTGGCGGATGGGGTGATATTTCACCCGAGGAGTTTGTCAATGGCAGTCCGCGGTTGGATGATTACAGTCGGGCGGCTGGATTTTCAGTTTCGAAATGGGCATTCGATAGTTCCCTGCTGGAGCGTGGCCCGGAAAGCGAATGGGGTAGTGAAAGCGGGTTTGCTGCCGAAGTGGAGCAGTTTTGCTCGGAGAACGGATTTCGTTATTTGCGCATAGCCAAGGATAATCCCAATGATTTTTCTCGATTGGCATTTCTGGCTGTAATGCGGCAGTTGCATTTGGAAGATCGGCAACCGCCGGGGGTCCTTATTGAGATGTTCTCTCAATTTGATGCAACGGCAGTCGTGCGCGCTGGTTTGCTGCCGTTGTGGTTAATCTTCAATACGCACGACAGCCTGCGCCTTCTGGAATCCATGCGAGGGCAATTTCCGGTGGAAGTCCCTCTCTTCTTCTCGCCGCTTGCCACCTTTTCATTGACGCCGGATATGGCGGATTTTACCGACTGGGAGCGAGTGTTGCAGGGCCGGGATTGGAGCAATATCGGCGCGCGGAAAAGCCATTACCCGGCGGATGCACGTGCGTTGTTGGATTGGAACCTTGCGCTGCGACGGTGGGTGAGCGAACACAATCACCCAATTCACCGGCGTTTGAGTGGAAAGGAACTGCTGCAGTTGTCCGATGAGATGCCGCCGTTATAGCAATTTTTGCAAGGAGTGGATCAGGGACTGCATGTCCTCCGCGGTGTTGTACCCCTGGTACGAATAGCGGATCAAAGGGCGATCCTTCCAGCGAACCAGGGGAATTTCGATGTGATAACGATCGTACAACGCACGCTTCATTAAATCGATGTCGGTTTCTGGCGGCAACGGCGACGCACCCATCTGGGCGTACCAGCAAGGGGCATCGGCGTGCAAAGGGGGCAACCCGGTTAAATTCGTAATACTGGATTGAGTCTTGCGAACCAGCTCATGGCAATCCGCACGAACGTCGGACCAGTTGTGCTGCCGTTGAAAATCAATGGCGGCAGGGACGGCCAGGAATGCAGAAATATCGCGAGTTCCCTGCCATTCCAGAATGTCCACGAAGGGTGAAGGGCCGGGGTTTTCGCTTTGCCAGCCCCAGCTGACCGTCAATGGTTCGATCAGTGATTGGGCGGTTGGAGAGGCATATAAGAATGCCGCACCTTTTGGGGCACAAAGCCATTTGTGCAAGTTGCCTGCGTAAAAATCCGCCCCCAGGTCAGAAAGATTTAAAGGAATTTGGCCGGGAGCGTGAGCCCCGTCAATGACGGTGAGGATGCCGGCCTGACGAGCACGAGCGCATATTTGCCGCACGGGAAAAATAATGGCTGTCGGTGAAGTTATGTGGCTGATGGCTATCACGCGTGTGTTAGGCGTGACGCCTGTGAAGAAGCGGTTGACAAAATCGTCGATCGAAGTAACTGGCAGTTCGACTGGAAGGTTGATATACTTAAAGCCTTGCCTGGTGGCAAGAAAGCGCCAGGTTTTGTCAATGGCGCCGTACTCGTGGTCCGTGGCCAGCACTTCATCGCCAGGACCCAGGTGCAAGGCGCGGGCAACGGTGTTCAGTGCCGTGGTGGCATTGGTGATGTATACCAGATCATCCGGTGGCACTCCGAGATAGCCGCCCAGGGCAAGGCGGGATTCCGCCAGCAATGTGGCGCAGCGTCGCCCGAGAAATTCCACCGGTTGGAGTTCAAGCCTGCGCTGCCACTCCTGATAGCAATCAAAAACGGGGCGGGGAGTGGCTCCAAACGATCCATGGTTCAGAAAGATGACCGATGGATCCAATAGAAATTGCTCTTTCAGGTTCTGTGATTCGGTTTTGTTCATGAGAGGATTATATCCCGGTCAGATCAAAGGATCGGGTGATTGGGCAGCAGATTTTGACTGGCATGAATATGGCGAATGTGATTTCTCGAATAACGCGATCGGCAAGGCCGGTGCCTGCTGAATATCGTTCCAATTTCATTCATTTGTATTTTGATATTGGATGGTGGGGAGTGCTAAACGGCACCATCCTGTCCTTCCTATCGATTTATGCCACCCGTCTGGGTGCATCGGAACGGCAGATTGGTTTTATCAGCGCCGCGCCGGCCTTGATCACCATGCTGGTAGCGTTACCGGCTGGCGCCTGGTTGATGAGCCGGCGTATTGGCCTCACCGTGTTCTGGACCTCGATTGCCTTTCGATCATTCTACCTGGTCATTGCCTTACTGCCGCTGCTCTTTAAGGATATGCCGGCAGCGCAAGTGTGGATGATTATTGGCATTACCCTGGTGATGAGCGTTCCGGGCACCGCACTGCAGGTGGGGTTCAACGCTCTGTTCGGCGCGGCGGTTCCCACCGAGTGGCGCGGCACGGTTGCGGGAATTCGCAACGCGACCTTTGCTGTGGC
>DAOUGY010000131.1:0-2196 GCA_034428975.1 Anaerolineaceae bacterium
TCAGCCCGGCCGGGCGCATGACGATTGAGCAGGAGACCGGCTGGAGCGTGGAGCGCGTGCTCGCCCTGGCGGACGTTCATTACAGCCCGCGCGAGATCGGCGCGGCGATTGCGTCCGGCTCGTTTGCCACCATTGGTATGGTGGTGATCCCCTGTTCGATTAAATCCCTCTCGGCGATTGCCAACAGTTACACCGACGATCTGCTCAGCCGCGCGGCGGATGTGACCCTTAAAGAAGGCCGCCCGCTGCTGCTGGTGGTGCGCGAAGCCCCCCTGCATGCCGGACACATCGACTTGCTGCGCAAGGCGGCGGCCAGCGGAGCGGTGATCTTCCCGCCCGTGCCGGCGTTTTACACCCACCCCGCCTCGCTGGACGACATGGTGGACAACATCGTCGGGCGGGTACTGGCGCGCCTGGGCATTGAAAATTCGCTCTACGGGCGCTGGCAGGGGCCCGTCCCGACGGGGTCCACCTGGCCGCCGGCCGATTTGCTGGCGCTGCCTGCCATGACGCTTTCCACCAGCGGCGCAGACGGCGAGCCGCATGCCGCGCCGCTGTACTTTGCCGCCGACCCGCAGGGTGGACGGCTGCCCACGTTGTATTTCTTCTCCTCGCCGCAAAGCCAGCACGCGCAGGACGCGTCACAAAACCCGCGCGCGGCGGCGGCCATTTACCCCATTGTGTCCGATTACCGCGAAATCCGCGGGCTGCAACTGCGCGGCACGCTGAGCGTGGTGCCCGCGGGCGAAGCCTGGCAGCGCGCCTGGCTACTTTACCGCCAGAAATTCCCGTTTGTGGTAGGATTGGAACGCGAAGTTGCCAGCAGTACCCTGTTCGCATTTACCCCGTCCTGGATCCGGCTGGTGGATAACCGTCGCGGTCTGGGATATAAAGAGGAACACAGCGCGTGACATCCATTCACCAACCCTCCTCCAAAGCCGCATTGCGCGGCGAGCCGTCGTACGTGTGGCGCGCCGGGCAGGAACGCCGCCTGGCCATGATTCTGGCCGGTGCCGAAGGCCGCGAGCGCGGGCGGGTGCTGGTGGACGGCTGTGGCGTGGGATCGTATCTGGCGCGGCTGGCACCGGGCGCGCGTCAGGCGGTGGGGCTGGATATCGAGTTGGAGCGCACCTTTGACGCGCACGCCAAAGGTCCGGACGCGGTGTGCGGCGCCGGCGAGAATTTGCCCTTTCCCGATGGCGCGTTTGACCTGGTGTTGAGCCACGAAGTGCTGGAGCACGTGCAGGATGACCGTCAGGCGGTGAGTGAGATCGCCCGCGTGCTGCGTCCGGGCGGGCGGCTGGTGATGTTTGTGCCCAACCGCGGCTACCCTTTTGAGACACACGGCGTGTACTGGCGTGGCAAATACCATTTTGGCAATATCCCGCTGATCAATTGGCTGCCGCGCGCCTGGCGCGACCGGCTGGCCCCGCATGTGCGTGTGTACGACAGTGGCGATTTGAACCGCCTTTTCGCCGGCCTGCCGCTGCAGCGGGTGCAACAAAGCATGGTATTTGGCGCGTATGACAACATCATCGCGCGCCGCCCGCGCTTCGGGCGCGCGCTGCGCACTGTGCTGCAGTTTTTGGAGCGCACGCCGCTGCGCGTGTTTGGCCTATCCCTGTTCTGGGTCCTGGAAAAAACCGAATAAAGTGCCCAAAAACCGGTTGCAAAATCATTGCAGCCGGTTTTTTAGTTGTTTTTTAGTTTGTTGTCCTCGTTCGCTATGCTAAAATGATTCTGAATCCGCGCATGTTTATTCTTGGATTGCATTATTGTGTTTTGGCCGTACGCGCCGGCTCCGGGAGGGAGCAATGCAACGGAGGGCGGCGCACATTTTGGCAGGACAATTAGCGGATTCCCTGATTCAATTTCGACAACATGGAGGAAACAATCAATATGAAGACCCGCTTGTTTTGGATGAACTGGCTGGTGGTTATTTCCGTATTAGCCAGCCTGGTGTTTGTGGGGGGCACGCCCGCCCCGGCGCGCGCTGCGCCGTTGATGGCGCCGGTCAGTTTGTCGGCCGGGGTGTATACCCAAAATTTTGACGGATTGCCCAGCACCGGCACTTCGGCCACCTGGACCAACGATGGTACCCTCGCCGGGTGGTATTCCAACCGCACGACGATCATCGTCAATAACGGTGCGGGCAACAGCGGTGGTTTGTACAGCTATGGTACGACGTCTGCCACC
>DAOUGY010000132.1:0-7068 GCA_034428975.1 Anaerolineaceae bacterium
GGACAGGGTTCCGGTTTTGTGTATGACCGCGACGGACACATTCTCACCAATTACCATGTGGTGGATGGCGCCGAAGATCTGGAAGTCGATTTTCTCACCGGCTTGAAAGTACGCGGTAAAGTTGTCGCCAGTGACCTCGATTCCGACCTGGCTGTGGTCAAAGTGGACGTACCGCCCGAGCAGCTCACACCCCTGACGCTGGGTGATTCAGACGCACTGGGTATTGGCCAGACGGTCATCGCCATCGGCAATCCGTTCGGCCTGAGCGGCACCATGACGGTCGGCATCATCTCAGCCAAAGGCCGCACACTGGATTCGCTGCGCGAATCGCCCGACGGCGGCGTGTTCACCGCCGGCGACATCATCCAAACCGACGCCGCCATCAACCCCGGCAACTCCGGCGGTCCGCTCCTCAACCTGGCTGGCGAAGTGATCGGCATCAACCGCGCCATCCGCACCACCGGCACCACCACCGAAGGCGAACCGGTCAACTCGGGCATCGGCTTTGCCATTTCCATCAACATCGTCAAGCGCGTCACCCCGGCGCTGATCAGCGTTGGCCAGTACGACTATCCTTACCTGGGCCTCTCGGCCATGCCGGAAATCGGGCTGATGGAGCAGGAAGCCCTGGGCCTGCCGCAGGCCACCGGCGCGTATGTGGTGCGCGTGGTGCCCGGTGGCCCCAGCGATGAGGCCGGGTTGCGCGCCGGCAGCCGCAGCACATCCCTGAGCGGGCTGCTGGCCGGCGGCGATTTGATCATCGGGGTGGACGGCCGCGAAGTGCGCGTGTTCGGCGATCTGCTCAGTTACCTGATGACCAACAAAAGTCCAGGAGACACGATCATTTTGACGATTTTGCGCGATAATGATAGAAAGGAGGCGACGATTACACTCGGTAAACGCCCATAGGCGCATTGGGGCTGGTACGATCTCTAATCTGGAGGTTGCCATGTTAAGTGAGTCGAATCTGCGGGAACTCGTCGAGTTCACTGCCCCTCATCCTGTCCTCAGTGTTTATCTCAATACCGAACCATCCGAAGGAAATGCGGATGCATACCGGCTCCGCCTGCGCAGCATGCTGAAGGGCATCCATCTGCCCCAGGATGTTGAAGCGGTGGAGCAACATTTTTCTCATGAATACAACTGGGCCGGCCGCGGCGTGGCGGTCTTCTCCTGCGCACCGCAGGGGTTCTTCCGCGCCTACCCGCTGGCCATGCCGGTTCGCGATATGGTCTCCATCTCCGACCGGCCAAGCGTGAAGCAGCTTGCCAACCTGTTCGACACCCACGGTGGATACGGCGTGGTGTTGGTGGACAAGCAAGGCGCGCGCGTGTTCTCCTTCCATCTTGGCGAACTGCGCGAGCAGGAAGGTGTATTGGGCGAAGCCGTCAAACACACCAAGCACGGCGGCGCATCCACGGTCGCCGGCCGCCGCGGCGGCATCGCCGGCCGGGTGCATAACGACGATGAGATTGTGGACCGCAACATGAAAGACGCGGTCGAGTTTGCCACCCAGTTTTTTGATGAATTCCATGTGCGCCGCATCCTGATCGGAGGAAGCGACGACAACGTCAAGCCCTTCCAGGCCATGCTGCCCAAAGCCTGGCAAAGCCTGGTGGTGGGCACTTTTCCCATGGCCATGACGGCCAGCCACACCGATGTGCTCAACCGCGCCATGCAGGTCGGCATGGAAGCCGAAGCACGCCGCGAACTGCGCCTGGTGGAGGAACTGATCACCCAGAACGCCAAGGGCGGCAATGCCATAACCGGGCTGGAAAACGTGCTGCGCGCCGCCAACGAAGCGCGCGTGCATACCCTGATGCTCACCCAAGGCACCCAGGCCGGCGGTTATGTTTGCCTGAGCTGCGGCAATCTCTTCACCGAGCGCGGCGCCTGTGCTACCTGCGGAGGAGAAACCGAGCGCATTGTCGATGTGGTGGATGCCGCGGTGCACAGTGTGATGCACAACGGCGGCGCGATCGAAGTGGTCGGCCCGGAAGCCGGCCTGGGCAAAGCGGGGAATATCGGCGCATTGCTGCGCTATTGATCTTCCCCCCAATTCAACCGTGAAAATAACGGGCTGCTCCGTCAGGATACGGAGCAGCCCTTTTGATTCAGTCGTCAGGCCAATCGGCGCCGTCTATTCGAATTCGCGTTCCAACAGCAGCAGTTGGGTGAAAATCCGCTCCAACTCGACCGCCGCCGCATCTCCGGCGCGCGGATTGACCACCACAAACGTACGCGCGGCACCCACGCGCTCCAAAATCGCCTTCAGCGATTGCGCGGCTTCATTCTCCAACGTCAGGCTTTTCAGATCTTTGAGCGTCTGGTCCAGGCTTTGCAGCACCAGCGCGCTTTCCGTCGTGCCGCCGGCCAGCGCCGCCCGCGCCAGATTCAGGTTGCTTTCCGCCCGCAGCAAATTGGCCAGGCCTTGCGCCTTTTTGACCGCATCCTCGGCAGCGGCAATGCGCCCTTCGGCGGCATCCGTCTGAGCCTGCGCCGCGCTCAGGCGCGTGTTCACGTTCTGCAGATCCGCCGCCAGCGCCGCTTTATCCAAAATCAACTGCTGCTGGGCGCGTAGCGCCGGAATGTAAAACCCAATGAAAACGATCGCCATGCCGATGAAAATCGACACAAACACCGCCAGCACAGCGCGCAGCGTGCCCGCCACATGCCGTTCGCCTTTGGGTTCCGGCGGTGCCAGCTCTTCAGCGGGCAAAGCCGCCGGTTGCGGATGCTCCTCTCCAATGGGTTTGGGCTCGTCCAGGTTCGAATCACCAATTCCGTTTTGCATGGTTTACTTCCTGTTCTCCGCATTGGGTTTGTTTGGCCGCGCCGGATAGGGCATCGGCACATATTCCACCGAAGGTCGGCCCTGCCCGGCTTGCGGGTAGAGCGCCATCAGATCGTAAATCTCTTTGGGCATCTCGGTGGAGATGTTCAGCCCCATCGTCTGGCCTTCTTCCACGCTGATGGGGTAATCGTGCGTCCATTTTCCGCTGGTCAAATCCTCGGCCAGGCTTTCCACCACCTCGGGCGCATAATGGCAGCAGGCGATGCGCCGCACCGTCTCCTTCACCTGGCGCTGCGCCTTGCGCGAGACGTCCGCCAGAATCATGGTCTGGTCGTCGATGTCCTTGGCCGGCTTGTTTTCCAGCACGCTAAGGATCGAGGCCGCCGGGTACTGTCCGATTTGCGGATCAACCGGCCCCAGCACGGCATTTTCGTCCATCACAATCTCATCCGCCGCCAGCGCCAGCATGGTGCCGCCCGACATGGCATAATGCGGCACAAAGACCGTCACCTTGCCGGTGTGGCGCGCCAGGGCATTGGCAATCTGTTCGCTGGCCAGCACCAACCCGCCAGGCGTGTGCAGAACGATGTCAATCGGCAGCGAATCGTCGGTCAGCTTGATGGCACGCAGAATCTGCTCGGAATCTTGAATATCAATGTAGCGTGCCATGCGAAAGCCGAGGAACGACAGATTTTCCTGACGGTGAATCAGCGCAATGACACGCGTACCGCGGCGCGCCTCCAGGCTGCGCAACAGGCGCATGCGCTCGCTTTCGATGATGCGCTGGCGTACCAGCGGGATCAGGGAGGAAACGATCAAAAAGATCCACAGCAAATTGATCAGGTCCATGCGCATTCTCCTTGGCTACCAGGGCCAGTAATCGTCGGGATAATTCGGGCCGCGTGAGCGAGTCAAACGAGCCAGGCCGGCCATCAGCAGGCCAAAGATAAAGCCGCCGATGTGCGCCCACCAGGCCACACCGCCTGCCGATGCGCCGCCCAGCGAGAGTACGCCCGAGAACAATTGCGAGACAAACCAGAAGCCCAGATACAAAATAGCCGGGATGTTGACAAACCAACCGAAGAAGAAGATCGGCACCAGCGTGATGACCCGCGCCCGCGGGTAAAACAGGAAGTAGGCGCCCAACACCGCGGCGATCGCGCCGCTGGCTCCCACCGTCGGCACCGAGGCATCCGGCGAGAGGAAAGCCTGCAGCAGCCCGGCCGCCACCCCACCTGCCAGATAAAAGAGTAGATAACCCAGCCCGCCAAAGCGGTCTTCCACATTATCGCCAAAGATGAACAGAATCCACATGTTGCTGATCAGGTGGAACCAGCCGCCGTGCAGGAACATGCTGGAGAAAATCGGGCTCCAGGTGAGCGGGTTCAGCCGATTTAGGTTCGCCGGCACCAGGCCATATTGGTAAATGAGCTGTTGCAAGCCCGATTGCGAGAGCGAAATCTCATACAAAAAGACCAGCACGTTGGCCAGGATAATCAGCCAGGTGACCAGGGGCACCGATCGCGAGCGGATGTTATCTTTAATCGGCAGCATGCGCTCTCCTTTTGCGCGCGGCAATCAGCGACCTACGCGTATATGTAGTATAGCCCGCTTGCCCGTTTGGCGCAAACCCGCGCCTTGTCACTGTCTAAACTTATTGACACTCCCGCCGATTGCGGTATAATTGCCCTGCGAGTTGGCCGAAAGGCTGCCGTGGTCCACTAGCTCAACTGGCAGAGCAACTGACTCTTAATCAGTGGGTTCAGGGTTCGAGTCCCTGGTGGATCACCAATCCGGTTAATTGGGGAACGCCGCTCCCCCAATGTTCATCCATCGAGCCTGTCATCGGACAGGCTCCTTTCTTTTTGCGGGTTCCGGGCACCCGCAGGGGGTGTGCGATTCGAGCCCCGGATGGATCACCCTTCGGGTTGATTGGGGAACGCCGCTCCCCCAATGCTCATCCAAAGAGCCTGTCGCTTGACAGGCTCCTTCTTTTTGTGGGTTCCGGGCACCCGCAGGGGGTGTGTGATTCGAGCCCATGGTGGATCACCAATCGGGTTGATTGGGGAACGCCGCTCCCCCAATGCTCATCCAAAGAGCCTGTCGCAAGACGGGCTCTTTTCTTTATGTGGGTTCAGGGACCTGACCCCGGTCCTTTCCTGAAGGGAAGGGTGTGAAGAGCCCCACGGGTTTGATTGGGTTCTTTGGCAGATGATCCAGCCGCCGTCTCGGTGGATGCCGCTGAAGTGGTAGTATTACAGTAGGAGAGAACCAAAGACTTTCCACAACAACCCCTATGAAAAGGAATTCCCATGACCAAACTCGACCTCATCCGCGAATTACGGGCCATCGGACAGCACGAAGCAGCGCGAGAGCAATTAGTTATCCTGGCGGCGCAGTTTCCGAATGATCCTGATGTTCAGTACGAAGCCGCATCCGTCCACGATTTTTTGGGACGCGAGCGCGAAGCCGTTCCGTTTTACCGGGTGGCGATGGCAAACGGTCTCGCTGGGGATGAACTGCGCGGGGCGTACCTCGGGTTGGGAAGTACCTACCGCACCCTGGGCATGTACCCCGAATCGGAGCAGGTCTTTACCGAAGGTCTGCGCCGCTTCCCCGAAGCGAACGAACTGAAGGTTTTTCGGGCGATGACACAGTACAACCTGGGCGAACATCACAAAGCCATGTCCGCCCTGCTGACCGTCCTCGCGGAGACCACCAGCGACCCCGATGTGAAGCAATATTCCCGGGCAATTGCCCTGTATGCCAGTGACTTGAATCGAACGTGGGAATAACCCCACCCTCACCCCGCCTCTCTCCCTTTGGGAGAGAGGATAGATAGGTTCAGCATTCGATCTAGCCGCCGTCTCGGCGGTGTGCAGAGACAGGAATCCGACGCCGGGATCACTTGACGGCGGCGTTGGTGAAAAAGACCTGACACCAAATCTCTTCAATTTAGGGAAGGGATGGGGTTAGACCTAAACAAGCCCAAATCCATCGATCCATTTAATTTGTAATATTATGGTAAGATTGGGTACACAGATCGCCATCGTCACCGGGGGAAAAACAACTCAAAAGCGACCATTAATTAAGAAAAGAGGCAACCAATGCTTCAAGGATTATTTGGCAATGCAAGAGAAATCAACCTTGCCGAAATTGAGGCTGAACTCAATCCTCTGTTGATCCAGGGCGAAAAAATCGTGCGTGGATATCGAACCATCCGCGATCTCTTTATCTTTACCGACAAACGATTAATCCTGATTGACAAACAGGGTCTGAGCGGAAAAAAGGCCGAATATCATTCGATCCCATACAAATCAATCAGCCATTTTTCAGTGGAAACCGCTGGAACATTTGACATGGACGCCGAAATGAAAATCTATATCTCGGGTAATATGACCCCGATCGA
Organism: Anaerolineaceae bacterium; assembly: GCA_034428975.1. Classification (GTDB taxonomy): domain Bacteria; phylum Chloroflexota; class Anaerolineae; order Anaerolineales; family Anaerolineaceae; genus DAOUGY01. Next base: position 6,204 of record DAOUGY010000132.1, read on the forward strand.
ACGGGAATTTAAGCGGGATACAGATGTTCGAGGAATTCAAAAGACGCTGGCGGAATTCATTCTTCGATAAATCCATAGCAGAAGCAAATCCGAAGAACTCACAAGGCAAGGCAGACGCTGCCGGATTAGACCGGATAGATAATCTTGGGAGGCACTCCAACAAAGGAACAATCGGTTGGAACCTGAAATGCCAAGCACCTTTGCACCATTCCAATCCGTTATCCATCGCTTCCCTTGCGGCGAACCTGATCGGTTTACAAAACAGTTCGTTCGCAGGCATCCAAATTCAGATCACACAAAGGGATGAAAAATGTACTGGCCTGAACTCGAAGATGCTTTTATTCGTCGCCAACAATTACGCGAACAAAGCCGGCGAGATTTGGAATCGCGGGATCTGGTGAATAAAATCGAGCAGGATGTCGACAGCCAGTTCCGTGTTTCCGCTCAACTGGATCGCTGGCAGTCGATTCAACCCGCACTCGAAGCGCTGATCCAGCAGTGGGGATCGCCCGTCTATGAACTTTTGGACATGCTCTCACGCGCCTACTGGGAGGTGACGGAAGAGCACGAAAAGCGCTTGCGAATCGCCTTTAAACTGGTCCCGCAAGGGAATACCCTTCCCCCGGTGATTTGCTGGGAAGCGCTCTATGGCCGATTCTACTATATGGGCTGGTTTGTCCTCTTCCTGGAGATCAAAGCCGACGGCACCCCCATCCACTTCAGGGTGATCGTCAAAGATGGCCAGGAATGGATTTGCCCACTTGACCTGGAAAAGCTCAAGGCCGTTTTGCTGGATGCGTTTCACACCGGCCCTTTGATGGATCTGAAGCGGAAGCCGCTTGAAGGGTTGAATCTGCCGGTGGAA